>JBAPZS010000089.1:0-7193 GCA_049285355.1 Candidatus Cybelea sp.
CCGGCGACCAGACCGTCACGGCCCGGGCGGCCGGATATACGACGGTCACAGCCGATACGACGATTCCCAAAGACTCGACCGTCTCGATTGGATACATGCGCTTGGTTCCGCTTGACGTCCCGCAAGGCCAGCCGACTTTGAAGCCGCCGGCGATCCCAACTCCGACGCCGTCCCCATCCGCCAGTCCGGCACCGTCCGGTGCAGCCGCCGCGCCGAGCGCGCCGGCTAGCCCGGTTGCAACCGCGACGCCCGGCCCCTAATCGGAGGGCTCGCAGTCGATCGGTTTACCGGCAGCTCGTAGATCCAGCGCGTATCCGGCCACGACCAGGTAGACGTTGTCGGCCGCTTTAGCCAGCCGCTGAACCATCCGTCCCATCGCGTCACGAAAGAGGCGGGCCGGAGGCGCGGCGGGGACGACGTCCCACCCGATCTGCTCGCTGACCACCACCACCAAGGCCGGTGACCTCAGCATCGCGTCGACGAACTTCGCCGCCTCGTCGTCCAGCTTCGATGCGAGAACGTTGTAGTCGATCTCGAGCAGATCGATGCGTGCCGCGATGCGGGTCGCCAACCACGTCCCGAGCGCGTCGACAAGCAGGCATGCCGCCGCCGGCGCTTCGCGAAATAACGCGAACTGCGCCGCCGGCGTCATCGAGGCGGTCTCGACGGTACGCCACGACGCGGGGCGGTCGCGAACGTGCCGCGTCAGACGCGCGCGCCACTCGACGTCTTCCGGTTCGCCCGCAGCAGTCGCAATATAGGTAACCTCGCGCCCGCTGTCGAGCGCGAGGCGAACCGCGAACGCGCTCTTACCCGAACTCACGGGCCCGGTAACGAACACCACCGCCATCGCCTCGCTTTTCGACTCCCAGCGGCCTGCCGCCCCGCTACGACGAAACGACACCGCGAAAGCATGCTCATCAACATCCTCAGCATGGCGGCCGGCATCTTCATCGTGGTGCTGACGCTCAGCGACGCCTTTCAGGTGGTCATCGTGCCCCGGGCTACCGGACGACGCTTTCGGATCAGCTTCTACCTGTGGCGCGAGGTGTGGCGCATCTGGCCCGACCTAAGCTGGCGCCTCTATCCGCAAAACGACGATGCGCGTGAAGAACTCTTGGCGATCTTCGCGCCGTTCATGTTGGTCGTGCTGCTCGCCACGTGGGTGGCGCTGCTGATCGCCGGCTTTGCCCTGATGCTGTATGCTTTGCGCTCGAACGTAGCGCCGTCCAACGCATCCTTCGGCACGATGCTCTACTTCGCCGGATCCTCTATGCTCACGATCGGATTCGGCGACGTCGTTGGAAGAGGCTTCGCACCGCGGATCGTATCGATCCTCGCGGCGCTCGCCGGCCTTTCCTTGCTCTCCATGTCGACCGCTTTTCTGTTTGCGATATTCGGATCGTTTCAGCAGCGAGAGACGTTCGTCGTAACGGTAGCCGCCCGTGCCGGCTCGCCCCCAAGCGGCGTCAACCTGCTCTGCATTGCGGGCTACTCGCTGACGCGCGACGATCTGCCGCGCGTTATGATCGAGGCGCAACGTTGGGCCGCACAGGTGATGGAGAGCCACTTAGCCTATCCGGTCTTGGCCTACTTCCGCTCGAGTCACGACGATCAATCGTGGATAGGAACCCTGGGAACGCTGCTGGACGCGGCGACTCTCCTGATGACGACGATGGACGGAATGAAAGACGGCCAAGCTCGCATCATGTACAACGTCGGGCGCCACGCAACGCACGATCTCACGCAGTATTTTAGAATAAGCGGAGCGGACGAATCGGCCGGCATAGAGCGCTCGGAGTTCGAGAGCGCTTGCGACCGGCTCGTGGCTGCCGGGTACGCGCTGCGCGATCGCGACGAGGCATGGAAACATTTTGTTCAACTTCGCGGGGCGTACGCGTCGCATCTCAACGAGATGGCGCGGTTCTTTCAGATTCCCCCCATTGCCTGGGTCGGCGATCGTTCGAGCATCACGAAGACACCGCATCACTGATCGCGTCGCGCAGCCCGGGGAGGCCATCTTTCGTCTTTGCGCTCACGTACAGGGCGCCCGCTTGGCCTAAAGCCTCGGGCACCGCGCGATCGCATTTGTTGAAGACGAGGAGCCGCGGCCTTCCCTCGAGTTCCAACTGATCGAGAATCGCTTCCACGGCGCGTTGTTGGCGCATCCACTGCGCGCTGCTCGCATCCAAAACGTGCAACAGCAGATCGGCTTCATGAAGCTCCTCGAGCGTGGCGCGAAACGCCGAGACGAGTTCCTTCGGCAGATCGGTAATGAATCCGACGGTATCGGCGATTCGAACGTACGCGCCCGGACCGAGGAAGGCGCGACGGATGGTCGGGTCGAGCGTAGCGAATGGACGGTCTGCCACGAGTGCATCGCTGCGAGCCAGCACATTGAGCAACGACGATTTGCCGACGTTCGTATATCCGACTAACGCGACGAGTGGTTCGCGATCCGGGCCTGACCGTCGCAGGGTTCGTTGTACCCGAATCTTGCGCAACGCACCGTTGAGCGCGGCGATCCGTTGCCCGATCCGACGGCGATCTACCTCGAGTTTGCTCTCGCCCGGGCCGCGCGTCCCGATGCCGCCGCCGAGCCGTGAGAGGTCGGCGCCGGCGCCGATCAAATTCGATTGGCGATAACGCAGCTGCGCGAGCTCGACCGCAAGCTTTCCTTCGCGACTGCGCGCATGACGGGCGAAGACGTCCAGGATCAACATCGTCCGGTCTACGATGGGCAGCGGAATGACCGACTCGAGATTCTTGCGTTGCCGCGGCCGCAGATCGTTGAGAACGAGGAGCAGATCGGCCGCTTCATCCTGGGCGCGTTGCGCGATCTCGAGCGTCTTTCCGCTGCCGACGAGCGTCGCGGCGTCCACCGCATCGCGTCGTTGCACGATCCGATCGAGAATCTCCGCTCCGGCGGCTCGCGCGAGCGCTTCGAACTCGGCGAGCTCGGCCTCGAAGCTCTCGTGCAGCGCGCGCGTCTCGACCGCGACCACCAGCGCCCGCGGCACTAGCGAACCTCCGGACGGGACGCGAGTGGACTCAGGCGCGCTAAGAGCCAGCGAATAGCATCATTGTAGCGCGGACCCGGACGCTCGAGAAGATCGGAGTCGATCGCGTAGACGCGGTGCAGCTTCACCGCGCGCAAGCTGCGCCAAGGCTCGCGCAGGAGCACCGCCTCCAGGCGCGCGGCACGATCGGCGACGAGCACGTCGGGCTGATCCTCGACGAGCGTTTCGGCGCTGTACTGCGCGTAGGGAGCGCGCAGATCCGCGGCGGCGTTGCGGCCGCCTGCGATGGCAATGAGGGTCGCTATGTAGGACGAAGCGCCGGCGGTCCAGATCGGAGCGCTATCCAATACCACGAAGACGCGCGGCCGCCACGTAAATCGGACGGTTCGAGCGCGGAGCTCGGCGGTCTCTCGCTGTAGGCCGGCGACGACGTCGGCGGCCTGGCGGCGCCGGCCCGCCAGCGCGCCGATCGTTTGCAGGTTCGTAAAGATGCGATCGTAGCCGTCGTCGGAGAGAAGGACTACTCGGAGATGCGCGCGTCGCAGCGGCTCGACCAGTCGCGCTTGCGATGGGATTCCGATCACGAGGCTGGGCCGTAGGGCGACGATCTCCTCGACGTCGACGCTGCTCGAATCGGCGACCCGCGGCAGGGCCGCCGCCCGCGGATCGTCGGTGAAGGCGGAGACGGCCGCGAGCTGCGGGCCCGCGCCGACGGCATAGACGTCGTCGGCAAACGACGGGACCAAGCTGACGATGCCGCCTTGCGAGTTGCTGCGCGGATTCTGCGAGCACGCCGCGAGCGCGACGGCGATGAAGAGGGTAGCCGTACGTATCCGCACAATTGATGATTCTACGTTTTGCGCGGGAAGCCGGTGAGAGGCCGGCACGGTCGCGCCACTGTATGCGGGGAGCCGCCCGACGTCACTGTCCGGCAACGGATGGGAAGGCACGGGCACACGCGACGATCCGCGAGTCAGGATACCAGCAAAACGCTCGAGCAGCTCCACCTCGCAGTAGGGAAAGGATTGCCATGCTTTTGCTGATCGCCGCGCTCGTCGCGGTCGTTCCGTCGCCATCGCCCACACCAACCGCCGTACCGGAGATCGCGCACGTCGTCACGAGCGACCGCGGCCTCGAATCGGTGCAACGCACCGCGCGCACGACCTACGTCGTCACCGCGGCGCAGATCGCACGGGACGGCGACCGCACCGTCGCCGACGCGGTGCAAAACGTCCCCGGCGTCAACCTCGTCCGTTACGGGGGGTTCGGCGCCGCCACGTCGCTTGGAGTCCGCGGCAGCTCGTCGGAACAGGTCCTCGTGCTCGTTGACGGCCAGCCGATGGCCGGCGGCCAGATCAACGATCTGAACCTGGAACAGATCCCGGTCGGTGGAATCGATCGCATCGAGGTGGTCGAAGGCGGCGGCTCGACATTGTATGGCTCCGGATCCATCGGCGGCGTCATCAACATCATTACGGCGGCATCGGTCACGCGCAGCAACGCCGCGATCTCGACGGGCTCGTTCGGCGAGCAAACGTATCTTTTTCAAACACCCTATCTTACGTTTCAACGCACCTATGCAACCAACGACTACTCCGTCGAGAATGCGCCGAACCGCCAAAACGCGCAGGCCGGTTTGACGGGGCTTACGGCTCGCTACGGACACACGATCGGCAGCCTCGACGTTACGCTCACCGGCAACATCGCCGACGCCGAGGTCGGCGACCCCGGCGAGCTCGACTTCTTCTCACCGACGAGCGAGCAGGGAAACGTCGATCGTAACCTGCGACTCAACGTGGAAGCGCACGGCTCGCGCTCCGAGACCACGCTCGAGCTGGGAGCGTCATCGCAAAATCTCTCGTACACGTGCAACACTCCGGTCGACGCGAACTGCCCCAACTCGTATTATCCAACGCCGGCACCCGGCTCGTCCAATCCGCCGTACGCGCAAATGCTGTACGACCAGCACTGGATGGCGAGCCTGCGCAACGTCGTCGGCGACGCGCGCGAGCGATTGGTCTACGGCCTCGATCTGATGCGCGGCATCGCGCGAATCGATGAGGGAACCGGAGGCGGCTCGCCGCTCGCCGCCGACAACGCGCCCATCTTCTATGACTACGCGCAGACCGCAGCGTACGTCCAGTCGCAGTGGTTCTGGACCAACGGCAACCAAGTATACGCGGGTCTGCGCACCGAGCGCGACGGCGCTGAAGGCGGGGCGTACTCCCCCTCGCTCGGCGGCATCGTCCATCTCTCCAGAGCCTTGCAGCTTCGGCTCAATGCCGCAACGGCATTTCGAGCGCCGACGGCCGAGGAGCTCTACTATCCGGGTTTTTCGAATCCCGACCTGGTTGCGGAGCACACGCGCGTCGGCGATGCGACGCTGGTGGCACCCGCCGTCTGGGGCGGCCTGAGTTTTGGCTGGTTTACGACCAGCGGCTCCAACCTCATCGTCTCACCGCCGCCCCTCTATATTCCCGAGAATATCGGGCGGGCGTCGATCCAGGGACTTACGCTGCAGGTTCAGACGCCGCCGTCCCACGGTCTTGTCGCAAACCTGGGCGTCACCAACATATATCGAGCGCAAGATCTCGAGACGCAGGAGCGGATCCCGGGTCGCGGGCCGGTCTTCGCCGTAACGGCCGCGTTGCGCTACCTCACCGCGGCGACGAGTCGCTTCGACGGCTTTACGATTATGGCGGTGACACAAGGACCGCAAGAAGCATCCGATCCGTACCTGCCGCCGCAGTACGCCGTCTACCAGCCGGCAACATTCACGCTCGTGAATGCGTACGTCGGCTACCGGATCACTCCGACGCTCGTGTTGGCGGCCCGCGGTTACAATCTCGGCAACGACCGTTACGCACTCTACGCGGGCTATCCGATGCCGGGACGAGCGTTTAGCGTCGAGTTGCGCAGCCGGTGAGAGCGGCACTGTTGGCGGTCTTGCCCGTCGCCGCCGGCGCGCTGAGCCTGCTCGTCGGAGCGACGGCGTTATCGCCGGCTGACGTTGCCTCCACGCTGCTTCATCCAAACGCAGCGGGTACGCTGCACACCATCGTTTGGCAGCTTCGTTTGCCGCGCGTCTGCATCGCCGCGACCGTGGGTGCCTCGCTCGCGCTCTGCGGCGCGCTGCTTCAAGGGATGCTGCGCAATCCGCTTGTCGACCCATACCTGACGGGCGTCAGCGCCGGCGCGGCGGCCGCGATCACGATCGCCATCGTTGCGGGAGTCTCCGCGGCAGCGACGCCGGGAATCGGCTTTGCCGCCGGCCTGGGCACGGCGCTCTTGGTAGCCGCGCTCGCGCGACGCGGTAGCGGGATCGACTCCAATCGCCTCATTCTCGCCGGCGTCTCGCTCTCGACCCTCTTCGCTGCGATCGTGACCCTCGCGCTGGTTCGCGCGGACTCCAATCAGTATGCAAGTGCGGTCGTTGCCTGGCTGGCCGGCTCGATGGCCGGACGTGGTTGGCCCGATTTGGCGATGGCGGCGCCCTACATGCTTCTCGGCGCGGTGCTCGCGCTCGTCGCCGCAGCTCCGCTCAACGCTCTGCGGATCGGCGAGCTTCGGGCGCGAGCCGTCGGACTGAACGTCAAAAGCGCGCAGTGGGTAATGCTGGCCGCCTCGTCGTTACTTGCGGCAAGCAGCGTCGTGCTCGCGGGCCTCGTCGGCTTCATCGGCCTGATCGTTCCCCACATCGCGCGACGCATCGTCGGCTCGGATGCCCGACGCTTGCTCCCCGCCTGCGCGTCGCTCGGCGCCGCACTCTGCATGGTCGCCGATGCCGTCTGCCGCAGGGTCGTCGCCCCGGCCGAGCTCCCGATCGGCGTTCTGCTTGCATTTATCGGCGTCCCCGCGTTTCTGTATCTCTACCTTCGGCCGACGCGCGTGCTCGGGCGTGATTCGCTGTGATCGAACTACGCGACGTCACCCTGGAGGTCGGTGGACGGACGCTGCTGCGGGATATCGACGCTCGCGTCGGCGTAGGTGAGTTCGTCGCGTTGCTCGGCCGCAACGGAGCCGGTAAAACGACCCTTCTTCGCGCAATCGCCGGGCTGCATCGCATTGCCTCGGGTACGATTTCAATCACCGGCGTGCCGAGCGCGCGGCTGCGCGCGCTCGACCGTGCGAAACGAATTGCGTTTGTCACCGGTGACGAAGCCTTTCTCGAAG
>JBAPZS010000090.1:0-4633 GCA_049285355.1 Candidatus Cybelea sp.
GCGCATCGACACGACGGCCGACGAGGCGACGCGCGCTCGGTTTATCGCGGAGACCCTCGAACGGCTCGGCGCCAAGGCCGAACCGCGAGCCGTAGCCGCGCTGGCAAGCGGCGACGTAGATCTTTCGGCCGTGCGCAACGATCTCGAGAAGCTCGCGCTTGCCGGCAACACCATCACCCTGCGCGACCTGCAGCAGGAAGCGCTCGCGCTCGGGGATCCAAAGCCCTACCTTTATGCAAGCGCGCTCGTCGAAGGCAAGACGGCCGCCGGGCTCGCCATCGCGCACGAGTTTCTCTCGGAGAACACGCGCGGTGCCGTCGCGCTGCTCGGCGCGCTCGCGACCGAGTGCGGCTACGTGTACGAGCTTACTCGACCGGATGGCCGGCTACCGGAGCGGCTCCGTTTTCGCGAATCCTTTTTGCGTCGCGTCTCGAGCCGCATCGGTGGGCGGCGCGCGCAACGCGCATTTGCGCACGCGCTTCGTGGTGTCGAAAGCGTGATGACCGGCCGAACCAGCGATCCGGAAGACCACCTCGGCCTCGTCGATCGTATCAGCATCGAACTCGCTCAACTTTTCGACCGCTAGCGTATGACGGCTCCCATCAAAGCGCCGAGCGTCTTTGCGTCGCGGCAGTTTCGGCGGTACTTTGCCGGTCAGTCGCTGAGCTTCATCGGCGACGGCCTGCGACTGCTCTCCGTTCCGTTGCTCGCCTACCACCTCACGCATTCGGCGCTCTCGACGGGAACGGCCCTCATCTGCGAGATCGCGCCGTTCTCGCTCTTCGCGCTCGTCGGGGGTTCGCTCGCCGACCGTCTCGACCGCCGCAAGCTTATGATCGGCTGCGATGCGATCCGCTTTATCGTGATGAGTTTCTTCGCGATCGCGTATTTCTTCCACGTCCTGACACTGCCGATGATTTACGGAGGCCTCATGATCATCTCGATCTGCGCGGCCGGCTTTTTGGGCGGGCAGTCGTCGAGCATTCCGTACCTGCTCGGGCGCGAGCAATCGACCAAGGCCATCGCGATGCTTCTCGCGGCAGAGAATACCTCGAACCTCGTTACGCCGGCCATCGGCGGGGCGCTCTTTGCGTACTTAGGTCCGCTGCCGGCTCTCACGATAAACGCGCTCACATACCTAGGCTCGCAGCTGTCGCTTGCGCGGATTCCATCGCTCGGCCCCGATAAGGTTACCGGTCTGCCGACGTTGCAGCATCTCGCCGGCGACGTCGCGCTAGGCTACCGTGCACTCTGGACGGACCTTGGAATGCGAGCGCAAGCCTTCGTGGCATTCAGCATCAACATCTTCGGGTTCGGCGGCTACGCGATTCTGATTCCGTTTCTCAAAAAGGGCTTCGACGCGTCCGACCAGCAAGTCGGCATCTTTTTCGCGATCTCGGCGATGGGCGCGCTCGCCGGAGCGTCGTTGGCGGCGCGCTATCCGGATCGCTGGCCATTCGGACGCGCGCTCGTCATCGCGTACGTGCTCGATACACTGTTGTTCATTCCCGTGGTGATCGTCTCCAATATTTGGCTGGCCGCCTTCTTCTGGGCGAGTTCCAACCTGTTCGCCAACTTCGAGATCGCACAGATCATCGGGTTCCGCATGCGCGTCACCCCGGAATACATGATCGGGCGCGTGATGGGCGCGGTGCGCCTGCTCGTGCTCGCTGGGATGGCGCCGGCCGTGCTGCTGTTCGGCTGGGTCGCAGACCATCGCTCGCCGCGCGCCGCGATGTCGATCGCCGTCATCGGTGCCGCCGCCGTCGCGCTCGGGGCGCTGCTTACGCCCGCCATCCGCAACGAAACCCGCTAACGCTTACCTCTGCGCTAGATACTCCACTTCCAGGCGTTCCACGACTCGACGACCGGATTCGGGTCGAAGCCGTGGAAATCGACGGAGAGCGCCTCCTGTTGGCGTTGCCACCAGAAGAAGATCATCGGGTTGTCGACCGAGAGCAGATGCTCGATCTTGGAGTAGGCCGCCTTGCGCGTCGGGCGATCGTACTGGGATAGTGCGATCGCTTGTGCGGCATCCATCGCGGCGCTACAGTAGCGCGGATCGTTATACCCGTGCGGCGGAAAGTTGTTGCAGGTGAGCTGCGATGAGTTGTCGGGATCGATGCCCGCGTACCATCCATACACGAGCATATCGAACTTGCCGCCGTGCTGGATGCCCCCCATGCCTTCGGGTGCGTAAAGGATGTCCAGCGGGTAGTATTTCACGTTGACGGCGATGCCGATTTGGCGCAGCGCCGCCTGAATCAGGACGCTCTCGGAGCGATGAGTCGCGGTGGCGATATCGGTTACCAGCAGCAGCTCGAGTGGGTGTCCATTTTTTTGCAGGATTCCGTCGGGGCCCGCGGTCCAGCCCGCTTGCGCGAGCAGCCGCTTTGCGCCCGCGGGATCGTAGGATACCGATTTCACGGCCGGATCGAAGGCCCACATCCAATTCGGCAAATCCTCGGTTGCGATCGTCGCCTTCCCGTGGGTGAGCTGCTGCGTTAACGCCGCTTTATCGATCGCGGCGGCGATCGCTGCGCGCACGCGCGGGTCGGAGACCCCAGAATGGGTCGTATTGAATTCCGCTCCCTCGAACCCGTTCATGTTCACCCAGACGGTCCGCGCGTCGGGGAGCGTGCGAAGCGTGGGAAACGTTTGGATGGATGGTTGATAGATGTAGTCGACCGCGTGCGTGCGCAGTAGATTGACGGCCGAGTTCTCGTTTGGAACGAACTGAATCTCGACGTGCGCTAGGCCCGGACGCCCCTGAAAGAACGACGGGTTCGCGTCGAGGAGTAGACGATCTCCCCGGCGCCACGTCACGAAACGGAAGGGCCCGTCGCCGATCAGCGGTGCGGCGTCGAATGGGATGTGGTTGATATCGGGATAGCGCGCCAGAACGTGCTCCGGGAGGATCTCGTACGCCTGGTCGCTTTCGGCGAAGAACGTGTTGACGAACGGCGAGAACGGTTTCCTCAATCGCACGATCACCGTGTACGGATTAGGAGTATCGATCCGGCGCACGTCGTCGTAGCCGTGGCGCGAGACTACGTCGTTGTTCGGATTTTCGATCGCGTTCCACGACCACGCAACGTCGCGCGCCGTCACGGGCACGCCGTCGCTCCAGCGGGCGTCGCGACGCAGGCGGTAGACGATGGTGAGACCGTCGGCGGAGACGCCGCCGTTGGCCTGCGTGGGGACGACTGCGGCAAGCATCGGCACCGGATTGCCGCGCGAATCGGCCGAGAGCAACGGTTCGAACATCAGGCGGTCGATGAAGACCTCGTAGGTGGTTCCGGCAAGCAAAGGATTGAGGTTCTTAGGCTCTTCGGAGACCGCGACGCGCAACACGCCTGCCTGCGTCCACGGATGGCGTCCGTTTGTCGACTCGCCGTGCTTAGTGCAGCCGCAAAGAACGAAGGCGAGAGCGAGCAAAAACGCGGCCGCTTTCATCCGCCGTCAGTACGGTGACGAGGCGCCGGCTTCCCGTAAGGCGAAGGGCGTTTTCAAACCAATGAATTACCGAACGTACGCCTCGCCGTTCTCCTGGCGGTATGGCCGCGCGGAGCTTCGCTCGCTTTTTTCGGAGCATACGCGCCGGCGGCTTTGGCGCGCGGTTTGGGTGGCACTAGCCGAAGCGCAAGCGGCGCAAGGCTTGATTGCGGAAGACGAAGTGGCCGACCTGCGCGCTCATGCCGATGACGTGGATATCGAAGCGGCGTTGGCGATCGAGCGCGAGATACATCACGACTTGATGGCGGAGATCCGCCTCTTTGCTTCGCAGGCGCCACGCGGGGGCGGCAAGCTGCATCTCGGCGCGACCTCGATGGACGTCGAGGATACCGTCGAGATCTACCGCCTGCGGCTCGCACTTTCGTTCGTCGGTGCGAATCTGCGCGACCTGCTGGCGACGTTCGCCGAGAAGATCCGCGGCTACGCGGACCTCGTCTGCATGGCTTACACGCACCTGCAGCCGGCGGAGCCCACGACGCTGGGTTATCGCTTCGCGAGCTACGCGCAAGACCTGCTCGTCGACGATGCAAACCTGCGCTTCGTCTTCGAGAATCTTACGGCGAAGGGATTACGCGGGGCGGTCGGGACGGCGGCGACGTACGAGCGTCTCTCTGGAAACACCGGGCGTTCGGCCGAGATGGAGGCCTACGTTCTCGGCCGCTTCGGCTTGACTGCGCGCGAGATCAGCACGCAAACGTATCCGCGCAAGCTCGACTATTTGCTTACCTCGGGCCTGGCCGGCCTTGGGGCGTCGCTCTCGAAGTTCGCTGCCGATATTCGCATCATGGCAAGCCCCGGTTTCGGCGAGGTGGCCGAGCCGTTCGGTCCGTCACAGGTCGGCAGCTCGTCGATGCCCTTCAAGCAGAATCCGATCCTCTGCGAACGAATCGACTCGCTCGCGCGGTTGCTACCGGCCTACGGTGACGTGACGTGGCAAAATGCGGCGACGAATTTGCTGGAACGAACGCTCGATGACAGCGCGAATCGGCGCATCGTCCTAGCGGAGGCGCTACTCTGCGCCGACGAGTTGGTGACGCTCGCGCGCACCGTTATAAGCGGATTGCGTGTCGAAGAGCTGCGCATCGCGCAAAACGTGCGCGCCTACGCACCCTTCTCC
>JBAPZS010000091.1:0-1836 GCA_049285355.1 Candidatus Cybelea sp.
CCCTCACCGCTTACGCGCGCACCCAGCGGCAAAAGAATCGGAAGCTGGTCGGGGGGGACGGCAACCTCGCCGCACGACCCGCAGTAGACGATTGGAATCGGCGTTCCCCAATACCGCTGCCGCGAGATCAGCCAGTCGCGCAGCTTGTAGTTCACCGTGGTTCTTCCGCGACCCATCGCGGTGAGGTGTTGCGCGATCGCGGTACGCGCCCGCGCGCTCGACATGCCGTCGAACTCCTCGCTCGCGATCAAACGCCCGTCTTCGACGTACGGCTCCACCGGAGCCGCGTCGGGCGGAACGACGACGGTGACGACCGGCAGGGCGTACTTTCTCGCAAACTCGAAGTCGCGCTCGTCGTGTGCCGGAACGCCCATCACGGCCCCCGTTCCGTACTCGGCGAGCACGTAGCTCGTGATCCAGATCGGGACGCGTTCGCGCGAAAGCGGATGAATCGCGTACGCGCCGGTAAAGATTCCGCGCTTTTCCATCAAGCTCGTTCGCTCGAGCTCGGACTTGGATTTCAAGCTCTCCGCAAAGGCCGCGATCTGCGCGGCGCGCTCGCTCGAAACGATCCGCTGGAGCGACGCCACGATCGGATGCTCGGGGGCAACGGCAAGAAAGGTCACTCCGTAGACGGTATCGAGGCGGGTCGTAAAGACCTCGATGGTGCCTGCCTCGGGTCCTTCGACGGCAAAGCCGAAGGTAGCGCCTTCGCTGCGACCGATCCAGTTGCGTTGCATGGTGCGCGTAGGCTCGGGCCAGCCCCCCAGCTTTTCGAGATCCTCCAACAAACGATCCGCGTAGCCGGTGATTCGCAGAAACCATTGCGACAGGTTACGCCGCTCGACCAGATGGTCGCAGCGCCAGCAACGCCCGTTGACGACCTGTTCGTTGGCGAGCACCGTTCGGTCGTGCGGGCACCAGTTTACGGGCGCCTCGCGCTTGTAGGCCAGCCCCGCTTCGTAGAGTTGCAAGAATAGCCACTGATTCCAGCGGTAGAACTCCGGCTCGTTGGTTGCGATCTCTCGCGACCAATCATAACCGGTCCCCATCAAACGAATCTGCCGGCGCATATTGAGAATGCTTTCGGTGGTCCAGACCGCCGGATCGGCGCCGCGGAGAATGGCCGCATTCTCGGCCGGCAGACCGAATGCGTCCCAGCCCATCGGATGCAGTACGTTGTAACCGAGCATTCGCATCATTCGCCCCACTGCGTCGCCCAGCGTGTAGTTCTTCGCGTGACCGACGTGCAGATCGCCCGATGGATACGGCAGCATCTCCATCGCGTAGTACTTGGGCTTCTCGCTTTCGTTCGGCGCGCGATAGAGCGCGTCGCGTTCCCAGCGCGACTGCCACTTCTGCTCTACCGAACGAAAGTCGTAACTCTCGGCCATGAAGAGCATGGTACACGCTGGGGCGGGCCGCCGCTACCCTTTACGATAGAACCGGGCCGGGTGATGGGAAGCCATGATCGCTCGAATCGCACTGGCCGCCGGGGTCGCGCTGGTCATCGCAGCCCTTGCGCTCCGGCATCCGGCCCCGCAATCCACGATCCAGTCTCTTTCGGTCGCGACGGCGAACGCCGGCGGCGACGCGTCCTACTCTGCCGCACCTCGCCACCGGTCGCGTCGCGCGGCCCCACCCGACGAACTCGTCGTCTACGTCGCCGGAGCCGTCAAGAGACCGGGCCTCTACCAACTAAAATATGGCGACCGTTACGAGCGCGCCGTTGCCTTAGCCGGCGGACTCGCGCCATCGGCGGATGCGGCAGGCGTCAACCTGGCAGAGCGCGTCGCCGACGGCGAGGAGATCTACGTGCCGCTCGCGGGCGAGACG
>JBAPZS010000092.1:0-7425 GCA_049285355.1 Candidatus Cybelea sp.
GGTGGACGGTGCGATACATTGCGCCGCTCTATCTCATCGTTCCGATAATTTGCGCGATCGGCTTGGCGACGGTGTGGCGCTCGAGCCGGTGGCTGGCGATCGTTACGGTCGCTATGTTGACCGTGCCGAACCTGCTGCTCTACAGCTTGCCGGGGACGAAGACGCGGGCCGAACTAACCTCGGGCCTTGCCGACGATGCGCGTTTGCGCGCGCTGTTGGCGCAGCGCAGCGTCCAGATGATTTATGGCGACTACTTCTATGTCTATCACATCAACTTCGACAGCCGCGAACGGATCGCGGGCATTCCCTCGTGGGCGGAGGGCGACTACCTTCACTACGACCAGTCATTGGGACGAATGCGGGTGCGCTGGGCGATGCTCGGCGGGCGCGCCGAGGTCGAGCGCTGGGCCAAGGGCGTCGGCGCAACCGGAACGGTGGTGGCTGACGGTGATCTCACGGCGTTTATCGCCGACCGGCCGGCACCGAACGCGGCAGCGCTCATCGTTTCGCTGCGGCGAATGTTCTAATAGCACCATAGCTGTAACTCTGCGACGAGGCGACGGTAGGAGAGCGTAATGCTCGTCGCGTTACTAGCTGCCGCGGGGCTCGTAATCGTCGCTGCGACCGTCATTCTGACCGCCACGAGTTACGGGCAGTTGCCGGGGCGCGTGCCGCTGCACTTTGGCCTCGACGGCACGGTCAACACGTGGGGTCCACGCCCAGCGGTGTGGCTGGTGCCGCTCGTGCAATTAACTATTGCAGCCGCCGACGCGTTCGTCTTTACGACCGTCACCGATGCCGCTCGCGGCTTGCTGATCGCGGATTTCATCCTCGCGCTTTTGTGGCGCGCGCAGGTCCTAATCATCTCGACGGGCGTCAGCGGCAAGGATCGAGCCGATTTGCGCGGCTTTTTGCTCTTCTTTCTCTTTACGCTAGCCGCCGTACTGTTAGTCATCTTCTTTACGCGGCCGTAATCGCGGCCGCAAAGAACAAAGAAGAGCGCCGACGAAACACCACGCGATGAAATGGGCGCCACGCGCCGGTTGTGCCTTGACCGCCGCCTGCATTCTGCTCGCGGCCTGTGACTCAAGGGCAACGAGCGTCGTTCCGAGCGACAGGCTCGGGATGACAAGCGACAGGCTTAGGATGACAAGGTCGCCGATCGCGCACGTTGTCGTCGTGATTCAAGAGAATCGCAGTTTCAACGATCTCTTTGCGAAGTACCCGGGCGGGCGGGGCGCGACCGTAGGCAAGATGTCGGACGGACGAGCCGTTAAGCTCACGAAGGGCGATCTCTCCTACCCAAACGATCTGGGCCATGGATGGGGGACTTTTCTACAAGACTACGATGGCGGAAAGATGGACGGGTTCAACTTGGAAGGTGGCGGAGACGGCAAGCGCGCCGGGACTGCGCCCTACCAGTACGTCGACCCCAAACAGGTTGCGCCCTATTGGGATATCGCCAAATCGTACGTGCTTGCCGACGAGATGTTTTCGACGCAAGGCAGCGGCAGCTACACGGCCCACCAGGACCTCATTCGCGGCGGCACCGAGCTCAATGGCAGCGAGAGTATTATCGACTTTCCGTCGCACGCGCCGTGGGGATGCGATGCGCCGAAAAACACGACGACCGCAGTGCTGACCGTGCAGACGCAGAAATACTTGCCCGACGGCGGGCCGTTTCCATGCTTGAAGTACGCGACGCTGCGCGATCTGCTGGACGCCAAGGGTGTCTCCTGGAAGTATTACTCGCCGCCCGTGAAGATAGGCCACTCCGGCGCTCTTTGGAACGCGTTCGACTCCATCAGGGCGGTTCGCTACGGAGGCGAGTGGAAGGCAAACGTCACCAGGTCGAGCGGAGCGATCTTCAGCGATATCAAGGAGAACAAGTTACCCTCTGTTGCGTGGCTGATTCCGGATGGTGCCAACTCCGACCATCCGGGGACCGGCAAGGATACCGGGCCGTCGTGGGTAGCCGGCGTGGTGAATGCCGTCGGCGAGAGCAAGTACTGGAGTTCGTCGGCGATCGTCATCGTGTGGGACGATTGGGGCGGCTTCTACGACCCGGTGCCGCCGCCGTTTCGCGATCACACCGGCGGGTTGGGCTTTCGGGTCGCGATGCTGGTCGTCTCGCCGTACGCGCACAAAGGCCGCGTTTCGCATACGCAGTACGAGTTCGGCAGCATCTTGCGATTCATCGAGAATACCTGGGATCTTGGGCGCCTCGGCACCTCCGACTCGCGCGCGACCAGCATCGGAGACTGTTTCGACTTCGAACGGAAGCCGCGCGCGTTCGTGCCTATCCCGGCCAAATACTCGCGCGCGTTTTTCGAACGTCAACCACCCTCGTATCGGCCGGTGGACACGCAATAGCCGCTATTCGGCTATGAGTTTGTCGTAATCGTCTGGGCCCAGTAAGTTCTTCGACTCGCCGGCGTTGGTGACGCGCACTTTGAGGAGCCAGCCCGCGCGGTAGGGCTCGCGGTTGATGGCGGCAGGATCGTCGTCGAGCGCACCATTGACTTCGGTGACTACACCGGAGACCGGCGTAAAGAGGTCCGAGACGGCCTTCACCGATTCGACGACTCCGATGTTGGAGAACTGCGAGATCGTCGCACCGACCTTGGGCAGCTCGACAAACACGATGTCACCCAGCGAGTTTTGCGCGTAATCGGTGACGCCGATCGTGGCGGAGTCGCCGTCGAGCTTCACCCATTCGTGGTCCTTGCTGAAGAGCAGATCCTGGGGCTGCGCCACCTCTTCTCCTTTTCCGTTATGATTAGCGAGGGCGTTTATAAAACGGGAGCGTAACGACGGTTGCGCCATGCGTCGTGCCGCGAATTTCGACGCCGAGTCGCGCGCCTTCGGTTGACGCCTCGGGCGTGACAAGGGCGGTTGCGATGTTTTTGTTGCCGAGCGACGGCGCGATGGAGCCGCTGCGGATCTCGCCGGCAGGCTTTCCGTCGAACGTAACCTTGTAACCTTCGCGCGCGGGCACGCGCCCGTCCATCACGAGCCCGGCGATGCGCGTGAAGTTACCGTTCTCGATCTGCGCTTCGAGAGCGTCCTTGCCGGCGAAGTCACCTTTGTTCAGTTTCAATGCCCAGAGGAGGCCGGCTTGCACGGGCGTGATCTCCTCCGTGAGCTCGTGGCCGTAGAGCGGCATGCCGGCCTCGAGGCGCAGCACGTCGCGCGCGCCCAGGCCGCAGGGCTCGAGGCCTTCGCTTGCGTGCGCGCGCAGTAACGCGGTCCAGAGCTCGGAGGCGTCTTCGGCACGGACGAAGAGTTCGAAGCCGTCCTCGCCGGTGTAGCCGGTGCGCGCGACGATCGCGGCGATCTTGTTGACGGTGGCGCGGGCACAGAAGTAGTAGCGCATCGTGGCGAGGTCGATGTCCACGTGTGGTTGGAGCATCGCCACCGAGAGCGGACCTTGGATTGCGATCAGCGCGGACTTTCCGTGGCGGTTTTCCAACTCGACGTCGTCTTTGGGGACGGCGTCGTTAAGCAGCGTCCACATCTTGTCGGCGTTCGACGCGTTGACGACGAGCAGCCAGCGGTCGTCCAGGCGGTAGAAGATAACGTCGTCGTGCGCGCCGCCGGCGTCGTTACAGAAGATGTTATACCGCGCTTGCAGCGGCTTCATCGTTGCGACGGCGTTGATCGTGAGCGTGTCGGCCCACGTCTGAACCTCGGCGCCCGTTAGCCAGAACTGCCCCATGTGCGAGAGGTCGAATAGACCGGCGCGGTGGCGCACGGCATCGTGCTCCTTGAGGATGCTCGAATATTGCACCGGCATTTCGAACCCACCAAAAGGTACGCATCGCGCGCCGAGGCGGATGTGATCGTCGTACAATGCGGTGCGCTTTGCCTCAGTCATCCTTCGTCCCTCGACGCTCGGGCTTAACCTGACACTGGGGAGAAGTGCCCGGATTTGGGGGGCTTCTCGGTCGGGTAGGAGTTCAGAAAATCGAGCGTGGCGTGGGCGACGATTTCGGTGCCGCTGCGGACGTAGACTTCGCCGTAGACGACGCGACGGCCGCCGCGCAGCACGCGCGCTTCGGCGACGAGATCGTGCGGCGGGCCCGCGGGCGCGAGGAAGTTGCACTGCAAGGCGATCGTCGTAGTATCTTGGTCGCGGCCGTAGATCGAGGCGAGCGCAACGTAGAACACGGTATCGCAGAGGCTTACGATCGCGCCGCCGTGCACGGCGCCGGTGCCGTTCGTGATCTCCGCACGATAGGGCATGCGCATCACCGCTTTGCCGTGCTCGACGCGTTCGAGCTTGAGATCGAGGAGCGCAACGAAGTTGCTCTTCTCCTTCTCCCAGGCATGAGGGGCGTGCGAAAAGTCGATGCTCATAGTGCCTTGTCCTTCGTCTGGCTAAAACGTATCCCCGCCGGCCGCCAGCAACCGGCGTAAATAGATCGGCAGCGAGAAGAGACGGTGGTGCGTTTCGGAGTCGTAAAAGAAGCTCTCGTCGGCCAGGGCCGCGCAGTACGTATCGATGGTCTTGGCAGGCAGGCGCGCGAGATCCACGCGATCGCTGCAGGCCAAGAAGGCCCAGTCGGTGTCGAAGGCCGGCACGTGCGTGTAGAATGAGGCGACGTGCGCGTAGTGACAGCGCAGCGAGCGCGCCATCTTGCAGTGCAGCGAAGCGTTGTGGACGCCGGCAGTGCTGGCTTGCAGCGCATAGACGCCGCCGTCGAGCAGGCGCGACTTGATCAGCGCGAAGACGTCGTCGTTGAAGAGCGGATTGCTGGGCGAGTCTTCGAGCGGCTCGGTGAGATCGGAGAGAATGGCGCCGTAACGGTCGGACTTCTCGCGCATGAACTCCAGCGCGTCGCCGACGACCACCTCGGCGCGCGGGTCGTCGAACGCGCCGTCGGACCATTCGGGAAGAAACTCTTTGGCAACGGCGATGACGCGCGCGTCGATATCAACCATCGTGCAGCGCAACACGTCGGGCGAGCGCAGCACTTCACGCAGCGTCGCGCCTTCACCGCCGCCGAGAATCAGAACGTTGGAGCGATCGGCCGCCGCGGCTAGTGCCGGGTGGACGAGCGTTTCGTGATAGATGCGTTCGTCGGTTTGAGAGCTTTGCGTGTCGCCATCGATCACGAGCATCTTGCCGAAGACCGGCGAGCGCACGACGGCGAGCTGCTGATACTCGGTGCGCTCGGAGACGAGGAGCTCGTCGATCGCATGGTGATGCGATTCGGTAGGCGAAAACTCTTCGACGTACCACTGCCAACGCTGCGTCTTCGGCATGAGGATGCGTAGATTGGCCGCACAAAAAGAAGAACCCCGCTATCCGCGGGGTTCTTCCTTTAACGCCTGCGCGGAGCGCAGTCCTGAGCCCTTCGACTCGCTTCGCTCGCTCAGTACAGGCCCTGTCGAAGGGTCAGGATGACACGCTCAGGATGACATGCAGGACGTTAGTCGCAGTTGACGGCGAAGTAGAGCGGCGTTTTCGGGGGAATCTCAAAGCCTTTGGGGACTTCGTATTGCGTGATCGTTATGGTATCGCCCTTCGCCGTGAACTGCCCGGGGAAGGGGGTCCAGATGAACTTGCCGCCTTGGCTTTCGGCGAGCAGTGCAACGAAGCAAGTCTTGCCGGGAAGTCCCTTCGAGTCGGTGATGACGTACTGCAGGACCGGTTTGCCCTTCACCGGTTTGGGCTTAATCGTCTGCGTGCTCTGGTTGACGGCAACGGCGTAGATGAAGACGCCCTTGGCGGTGTACTTGGGGAAGGCTTTGCCTTTCCAGTTGCTGATGTCGCCTTTATCGACGGCGTCGGCAATCGCGATCGTCGCGGAGCCCTTAGTCGTGTTGTTGCCGATCGTACCGGTTACCGTGATGTCTTCGTACTTCTGCAGCTTAAAGGTGGCACCGGTCGACTTCAACGTGATCTTAGGATCGCAGGCGCCCTTAAAGATCCACCAATATTGCGGCGGGCTCTTTTCACAAGTGGTAACCGCCGCCGGCAGCGCGAGCGCGTTCGCAGTCGCCGTAGCGGTGGTAACGGGTGCAGCCGTCTCGGTGTCGTCGCGATCGCTTTGATCGGCGCCGCTCGGTTCGCTTTGCTGCACCACCGGCCCGTTCGGCGCGGACGGCGTGTAACCGCCGCCGTACCCCGGCATTCCACTGCCGGCGCACGCCGCCAACGCAACGGCCGCAACCGTTGCAAGGAGGCCGGCTCGAATCATCGATAGACGCATGAAAATCGTTTCTCCCTCACTCGTGTGAGCTACTAGTCGCTGTGCGTAAAGAATTGGACTAGGAGGCGCGGTGCGCCTCCCTGAGGAGAACGGAAATAAGTTGATTTTTGTTACGCGGTGAGTACGCGCGAGTCGTGATTGCTGTTCAAAATATGAGTAAACTCACCATCGCTCTTCTCGATGCCACGTTTGAGCTCGGTAGCGAGCACGCTCTTGGCGCACAGGGTCTGCGCGGCATAATCGCAGGCGAGCCAGGGGTTGGTATGGTCGCCGCACGTGTAAAAATCCATCGCCGCATACGACTTCTCCGGCCACGTATGGATCGACAGATGGGATTCGGCCAAGATGACCGTACCTGAGACGCCTTGCGGCTCAAATCTATGAAATGCGCTCTCCATAATAGTGGCGCCGGCCGCTTTGGCGGCGGCGATCATCATGGCCGCGATGCCGTTGATGTCGGAGAGCAGCGAGGGTTGACAGCCCGATAGCTCGCACACGATGTGCCTGCCGAGTGCCTTCAATTTGTACAGGTCTCCTTGACCCTTGAGGAATCCCACCTCCGGACTTCGTCGGCTGGCGGCTGCTGTGCAACCGTTCCCCCGACCTATCGGCGAACTCGTGCCGGCGCTTTTACGGTGCGCGGGCGTCTCGCCGCTATGGCGCGAAGGGCGCGCCCTCCCTAGAACCGTGGTCTTCTTCTAATAACTACCTCTTGGCGGAGCGCCGAAGGCGCGGAGTCCTGAGCGGAGCACCGCAGGTGCGTAGTCGAAGGGGACCGGGGCAAATCATACCCCCTGGGACCCCCCCTGTAAAGGGTTTTCCACGGTCAATTCACATAATAGTCAAGCTAGCACTTCATTATCTTGACTATATCGGGCTCTGGGGGGTACGCTGATTGTGAAATGGCAGTAAAACTTCAGGATCCGGTCAAGCCCGCCGAGGTGATCGAGGATTACCGGCACGGGTTCCACGACCCCGAGAACTACGTCTTTAAGTCGGACAAGGGACTGACCCGCGAGATCGTCGAGCGGATCAGCGCGATGAAAGAGGAGCCCGACTGGATGCGGGAGTTCCGGCTGAAAGCATACGAGCTATTCCTCGCTAAGCCGATGCCGACGTGGGGCGACACGGCGCGCCTGAGCGAGATCGACTTCTCCAACATCCACTATTTCGTGAAATCAACCGATCAGACGGAACGCTCCTGGGA
>JBAPZS010000093.1:0-14024 GCA_049285355.1 Candidatus Cybelea sp.
CCGTTGCACCCTCGGAGACCCTCATCGCCAGCGGCGGGATCCTCTCGGGGCTCGACGTCGCCAAGGCCATCGTGCTGGGCGCCGATCTCGCGGGCGTCGCGGGGCCATTCCTTCGCGCCGCCGACGAGAGTCTCGACGCGGCGCGAGAGCTCGCCCGCGAGTACGTCGAAACGCTTCGCATCGTGATGTTCTGCACCGGCGCGCGGACGCTCAGCGAATTGCGCAACGTCACGCTGACACAATGTCATAGTGATCCTGTCGAGTGTTGTCATGGTGAGCCTGTCGAACCATGAGCCTGTCGAAGGATGAAGGCGTGAACCTCACCGTTGCAGCCGCCGATGCCTACTGCCGCATGCTGACGCGCCATCACTACGAGAACTTCAGCGTCGCGTCGCGCTTTGCGGACGCCGCAACGCGGCGCGACCTGATGCGCATCTACGCCTACTGCCGGACCACGGACGATCTCGGCGACGAGAGCCCGCCGGGGACCGCGCTGCCGCGCCTCGAGCGCTGGCGCGACGAAGTCCGCGACCTGTTTGCCGGCATGCCGCCCGTCCATCCGGTGCTCTTCGTGCTCGCGGAGACCATCGAGCGTCACGACATTCCGGCGCAGCCGTTTTTCGATCTCATCGAAGCCAACGTCGTGGATCAGCGCGTCGGGCGCTATCCCACCTGGAACGATCTCGATGGTTACTGCCGGCTCTCGGCCGCGCCGGTCGGCCGCATGGTGCTGCGCGTCTTCGGCGTGACCGATCCGGCCGCCGAAGCGCTGTCGGACGACGTCTGCATCGGTTTGCAACTCGCGAATCACGCGCAGGACGTGCGTCGCGATGCCGCCATCGGCCGCAAATACTTGGTCGAGAGCGACGAGGCCGAGGTCGGCGTTGTCGGGGCCGTCGAGCGCATGGTGCGCCGCGCGCGCTCCCTACTCGCCTCCGGCGAGCGGCTTGAAGGATACGTCCCTCGGCCGCTCGCGTTACAGCTTGCGCTCTATCGGAAGGGAGGACTCGCGATCTGCGACGCCATCGCGGCGCTCGGCTATCGAACGGAGCAGGAGCGCCCCAGCCTTTCGGCATCCACGAAGGTATCGTTGGTGCTTCGTGCCGCAGTAGAGAGCTTGTCCCGAAAGCGGCCTGCCTAGAATGATCAACCTTCAGCGCGCTCTTCGCGGAATCGCCCCCTCGGAGTCCGAGCAGCTCCGGGCCGAGCGGTTCAACCGCGATATGGCCAAGCGCGAGGCGGGCAATTTCTACTGGGGCTTTATCTCGCTGAGCTATCACGAGCGGATGGCGATCTACGCGCTGTACAACTTCGCTCGCCAAGTGGACGACGAAGCCGATACGGTCGGGCTCGAGAATCTGCCGGCTCGCCTTGCCGTTCATCGCGAGCGAATCTCACAGGCCGTGCGCGGCGACTACGGCGACGATCCGATCCTACGCGTGCTCTCCGAGGCGATCGATCGCTACTCGATTCCCGAGCAAGAGCTTCAGATGCTCGTGGACGGTGTCGAGATGGATTTCAGCCGCTCGCGCTATCAAACGTTCGGCGAGCTCAGATACTACTGCAATCTCGTCGCGTCGGTTGTCGGGCGCATGTGCGTCCGTATCTTCGGCTTTAGCGATCCGATCGCGCTGGAACGCGCCGACGATCTTGGTCTCGCGCTGCAGCTCACGAACATTCTTCGCGACGTGCGCGAGGATGCGGTGGATATGAACCGTGTCTATCTGCCGCAGGACGAGCTCGCGCGCTTCGAGATTCCGGAGTCGGCGCTCTTCAATGGCGAGATTCGCCCCGGTTGGAACGAGCTGATCGTGCAGAGCGTCGCGCGCGCGCGAACCTACTTTGCGACGGGCTACGAGGTCTTGCGCTACATTCCGCGCCGCCCCGCGGCCTGCGTGCAGACGATGGCCGGCATCTACGAGGAGCTCCTAAAAAAGATCGAGCGCGAGCCGGGGCTTCCGTTGCGTTCGCGCGCCGCGCTCTCGAAGACGGAGAAACTCAAGGTCGTCGTACGGTCGTGGCTCTCGAGCGCGTAGCGGTTGTCGGCGGCGGCCTTGCGGGGCTCTCCGCCGCGCTCGCGCTCAAAGCCGCCGGAAAGCAAGTCGAGCTTTTCGAGCGTAGCCGCATCCTCGGCGGTCGCGCGACCTCGTTTGAGATTGACGGCGTCGAAGTGGATAACGGTCAGCACGTCTTTTTGGCCTGTTGCACCGACTTCATCGGCTTCGCCCAAGCGGTTGGCATGGGCGAGCAGCTCCACTTGCAAACGCGCTTCGACGCGACCGTACTCTCACGTGATGGCCGAGTCGGCCGCCTTCGCGAGTCCGGCCTGCCGGCGCCGCTCCATATCGCCGGCTCATTCCTAAGCTATTCGCACCTCAAGCTCGGCGAGAAACTTCGCATCGCCCGCGCGCTCGCTTCTTGTGTCATGGTGAGCCGCGGTGTCATGGTGAGCCTGTCGAACCATGACCAAGAGGAAACCTTCGAGGCGTGGCTCCAACGCAACCGGCAAGGAGCGGGCGAACGTGCGGCGTTCTGGGATCCCTTTTTTATTCCGGCACTCAACGCACCATTCAATCGCGTCGCCGCCGCCGACGCGATGTTTGTGTTACGGACCGCCTTCTTAGGCGAGGCCGGCGCCGCTCGGTTCGGTTTCTCGAAGGTTCCGCTCGCCCATCTCGCCGATGCCGCCGCAAACAAACTCGACCAAGTCCATCTTTCCACGCCGGTGCTCGCAGTCGAGCCAACCGGCGATGGCGTAACGCTGACGCTTCCCAACGAGTCGGTGAAGTTCGACGCCGTCGTGCTCTCGGTGCCGCCCCGTCAAGTCGAGCGGATGCTCCCCAACGCCGCGCAGTACGAGGTAGAGAATCTCGACAAGTACGATCCGTATCCGATCGTTGACGTCCATCTCTGGCACGATGGCGGAACGATCGGCCGCGACTTCGCGGCCGCGCTCGATTCGCCGCTGCAATGGATCTTTGAGAAAGAGCCCGGCTATCTCGCCTGCAGCATCAGCTCCGCCGATGAGTATTTGCGCAAAACAACCGCCGAGCTTGAGGAGCTCGCCTGGCGCGAGGTGCAGGCCTATCTGCCGTCGCTGCGCGAGGCCAAGCTCATCCGCAGCGCCGTCACCCGCAACCCCGAAGCGACCTGGCTTCCTCGCGTGGGGGCCAAACGAACGCAGCAGCGTACCGCGAACCCAAGAATCGCGATCGCCGGCTCTTGGACCGAGACCGGCTGGCCCGACACGATGGAGTCGGCAGTGCGGAGCGGCAAACTCGCGGCGGACCATCTGTTGAACGGCGCACGTAAGACGACTGTGTCCACGTTCGCACGGGCCCCGAGTCTATCTCAGCCGGCAACGAAAGACAGCTTAGATCGCGCCGTTGCGTGGCTGCTCAAGGAGCAGGACCCCGAAGGCTGGTGGTCCGGCGAACTCGAGACGAACGTAACGATGACCGCCGAGCACGTGCTGCTCTTGCGCTTCTTAGGTTTGCCGCATGACGACTTTCGCGACGGAGCGATCGGCCATATGCTCAAGCATCAGCGCGAAGACGGCTCGTGGGCGCTCTACTACGACGGTCCGGCCGACTTGAGCACGACGATCGAAGCGTACGTCGCGCTGAAGGTCCTCGGCGTTGACCCGGCACGCGACGAGATGCGCCGGGCGCTCGCGGTGATTCTACGGGGCGGCGGCATTCTGAACGCGCGCGTCTTTACGAAGATCTGGCTCGCGCTGTTCGGCGTCTATCCGTGGTCGGGCGTGCCGTCGCTGCCGCCCGAGCTCGTCTTCTTTCCGCTGTGGATGCCCTTCAATCTCTACGACTTCGCCTGTTGGGCGCGCGGAACGGTTGCGCCGTTGACGATCGTCGTCTCGAAACGCCCCGTGCGGGAGCTCGGCCTGGACGTCAGCGAGATCGTCGCTCCGGGAACCGAAGCCGAGCTTGGGCGCGTCCCCGACTCGCCGCACTGGCTCATGCGCGTCGAACGGCTACAGAAGCTCTACGAGCGGCTCCCGTTCCAGCCGTTTCGCGAGGCGGCGTGTAAGCGCGTCGCGCGCTGGATCGTGGAGCGTCAAGAGGCCGATGGAAGTTGGGGCGGCATTCAGCCGCCGTGGGTCTACTCGCTAATCGCGCTAAACGTCATGGGCTACTCGCTCGAGCATCCCGTGATGCGTAAGGGCCTCGAGGGCATGCGCCGCTTTACGATCGCCGATCCGGGCGACTGGCGCTTTCAGGCCTGCATGTCGCCGGTCTGGGATACGGCGTGGGCGGTTCGCGCCTTGGCACTGGCCGGCTTCTCACCGTCGCATCCCGCGATGCAACGCGCGGTGACGTGGCTCTTGCGCGAGCAGATTCCCGACGATGCGCCCGGCGATTGGCGCATGAAGTGCGCGGACCCCAAAGGGAACGGGTGGGCCTTCGAGTTCGACAACGACGCCTATCCCGACATTGACGACACCACGATCGTCGTACTCGCGCTGGTCGAAGGCGGCGAGCGTGACGCCGTCGCCGATTCGGTCGAGCGCGCTACGCGCTGGACCTTGGCGATGGATTCACGTAACGGCGCGTGGGCGGCCTTCGATCGCGACAACACGCGCGAGCTGCTCTATCGTATGCCCTTCTCCGACTTCGGTGCGATGATCGATCCGCCGACCGAAGACGTAACGGCCCACGTGCTCGAGATGCTGACAGCGCTCGGTGAGGATGACTCAAATCCGGCGGTTGCGCGCGGCTTGGAGTATCTCCGAGCAACGCAAAAGCCGTGGGGCTCCTGGTACGGTCGCTGGGGCGTCAATCACATCTACGGCACCTGGTGCGTCATCTCCGCGCTCACATCGCTTGTCATCCCGAGCGAAGTCGAGGGACACCCCCATTGTCACCCTGAGCGGAGTCGAAGGGGGACACAACTAGAACCTATGATAAATCGCGCGACCCAATGGCTCATCTCCGTCCAAAACGATGACGGCGGGTGGGGCGAAAGCTGCCATTCGTATGCCGACGAGTCGTTTGCGGGCATTGGGAAGAGCACGCCTTCGCAGACGGCATGGGCGGTGCTCGCGCTGCAGCTGGCGGGCCTGCCCCGGCATCCGGCGGTTGCCCGAGGGCTGGAGTATCTCTGCGAGCGGCAGCGCAGCGACGGCACGTGGGAGGAGGCGGAGTGCACCGGGACGGGCTTCCCGCGGGACTTCTACATTAACTACCACCTCTATCGGCATCTCTTTCCGACGATGGCCCTTGCGATGAACGCCAAATCGTGTCAGGCTGAGGCGTTCGAAGGAGCACCCCGGGAAACCATGAAGGAACCAGCTACGCAACTATGAGCATGCCCCTCCAGCAGAAGATCGCCGTCGCCAAGTATATCTTTGGCAAGCGCCTCAAGGGCGAGAAGAAGTATCCGCTCGTCCTCGAGCTCGAGCCGTTGCTGCAATGCAACCTGGCTTGTGCCGGCTGCGGCAAGATTCAGCATCCCGATGAGATCCTGCGCCAGCGCTTGAGCGTCGAGCAGTGCATCGCCGCGGTCGAGGAGTGTGGCGCGCCGATGGTCTCGATCGCCGGCGGCGAGCCGCTCGTGCACGAGCACATGCCGCAGATCGTCGAAGAACTCATCAAGCGCAAGAAGTTCGTCTTTCTCTGCACCAACGCGCTGCTGCTGAAGAAGAAGATCGAGCTTTTCAAACCGTCGATCTACTTCGTCTGGATGATCCACCTCGACGGCATGCGCGAGCGCCACGATCAGTCCGTCTGCCGAAGCGGCGTCTTCGACAAGGCGGTCGAGGCGATCAAGGATGCCAAGGAACGCGGCTTCCGGGTCTTCACGAACACGACGTTCTTCGATCAGGACGGCCCGGAGTCGATTCGCGAGGTGCTCGACTATCTCAACGACGACTTGAAGGTCGACATGATGCAGATCTCGCCGGCCTACGCCTACGAGAAGGCGCCCGATCAAGAGCACTTCCTCGGCGTGAAGCGTACGCGCGAGATCTTTAGCCAAGTCTTCGCCGACGACAAACGCAAGAAGTGGCGCCTCAACCACAGCCCGCTCTATCTCGATTTTCTCGAGGGCAAGGTGGATTTCGAGTGCACGCCGTGGGGAATTCCGTGCTACACGGTCTTCGGCTGGCAGCGCCCCTGCTACCTTATGAGCAAAGAGAGTTACGCGAGTAGCTACAAAGAGCTGCTCGACGAGACCGATTGGTCGAAATACGGGCGCGGGAAACATGAGTCGTGCGAGAACTGCATGGCTCACTGCGGCTACGAGCCGACCGCCGTGCTCCGTACGACCGGCTCATTTAAGGAGACGCTCCGAGCCGCCGTCGGCAGCTAAGCCTCTCCCGTGTCACCCTGAGCGGAGTCGCTTTGTCACCCAGAGCGGAGTCGAAGGGCGAGCCCGTCGCTTTGTCACCATGAGCGGAACTGCTTTGTCACCCTGAGCGAAGTCGAAGGGCGACAAGCGCCCTCCCGTGTCACCCTGAGCGAAGTCGAAGGGCGTTCCTACCCCTAAGGCTGGGCAGCCGAAGTGTCATCTACGTGGTACGGCTTGACGCACAGCGTTATACTCTTGACGTTAAACGCCGAGCGTTATAGAATGGGCCGTGATCCGGAGCTTCGGGAATCGCGAAACCGAGAGTCTCTTCAATCGGAAGCGCGTGCCTAAGTTTCACGCAATCGAACGAGTGGCGCGGCGGAAACTTGCCGTGCTTAACGCAGCGGTCGTGCTCTCCGACCTTTCGGTTCCTCCGGGGAACCGGTTGGAGGCATTAGGGGGTAACCGTGAAGGGCAACACAGTATTCGAATCAACGATCAATACCGAATCTGCTTCACGTGGAAAAACGGAGATGCGTACGGCGCCGAGATCACAGACTATCACTAACTTTCTCGCTTAATAATTATTGGAAAGCATAACAATGACCGCGACAAAAAGGACTGTAAAGCTCGATGCAATCCATCCGGGAGAGGTTTTGCTTGAAGAGTTCTTGCGGCCATTGAATCTTTCCGCAAATCGTCTTGCGACAGAAATCCGTGTCCCTCCCACGCGTATCGGTGAAATCATCCATGGCCGTCGCTCGATCACTGCCGAAACGGCGATCCGGCTGGCCCGCTATCTGGGAACCTCTGCAGAGTTCTGGTTAAGGCTACAGGCCCACTACGATCTAGAATCTGCGGAAGAGAAAATTGCCGAGGATGTGCGGCGCCAAGTTCAGCCAATGTCCCGCAGCAAAAAGCGCCCCCTCGTGGTCGCCTAGCTCTCGTGTCGAGGCGCTCATGATAGGGTCCGTCAAAAACCATAACTTCCGTTAACATAACCGCGGCGCCGCTTGCCGTCGCGAGCCGGGGTGTCATGTTGAGCCTGTCGAACCACGACAAATGCTTTACCGTGCTCTTCTTTCAGTCGCACTCGTCGCCGCAGCCAGCGCGTGCAGCGGCGCGGGCGCAACGCCACTCGTAGCGACGCCCACAGGCGGCATAAAGCCGAACGCAACGTATACTACGAAGTACGTGCAGCTCGTGATATTTGAGAACGAGTCGTACGACGAGGTCATCGGCAACTCGCAGGCGCCGTATATCACCGGTCTTTCGAAAAAGTGGGCGAACATGACGAACAGTCACGCCGTCGCCCACCCGAGCGAGCCGAACTACCTCGCGCTCTTTAGCGGCTCCACGCAGGGCGTTACCGGCGACCAGTGTCCCGTAACGTTCGATGTCGAGAACCTCGGCAGTGAGCTGCTCGAGGCCGGCCTCACGTTCACGGGGTTCGCCGAGTCCATGCCGAGAAACGGTTTCGAAGGCTGTATGGCGCATCCCGATACGCTTCCCAGCGGCTGGTTATACATGCGCAAACACGTTCCGTGGCCGGACTTCACGAACGTACCGCGCAAGGACAGCCTCGTTTATCGCAAGCCGCTGACGCAGCCGCCCTCGAGTTTCGTCTGGATCACGCCGAATATGTGCAACGACATGCACGACTGTTCGATCGCGACCGGCGACAAGTGGGCCTCAAAGAACCTTCCAAAGCTGATCGCGTGGGACGCCGCCAACGACGGCCTGCTGATCCTAACGTTTGACGAAAACGACGGCAGCCCGGGCAATCAGATCCCGACCATTCTCATGGGCAACGTTAACCCCGGCCAGTACGGCCAACACATCACTCATTACTCAGTCTTACGAACGATCGAGGACATCTTCCAGCTCAAGCCGCTCGCCCTAACCGGAAAAGTCAAACCCATCAAAAACGTCGTTAAGTAACCTCCCCCTTGTCATCCTGAGCTGCCCCCGCTTGTCATCCTGAGTCGCCGCTTGTCATCCTGAGCGGTCGCTTGTCATCCTGAGCGGAGTCGAAGGGCGCGTTCTCAGGCTCATTCAAGGACCGCTGCGCCCCGGCGGTGTTAGGCTGAACGCATAGGGGTGAAGACCATGAAAATCTTCGGAATACTTTTGGCAGTGATGCTGGCACAGCTAGGTGCCGCGCCCGACACCCCCGTTCGCCATCTCGAGTACGCATTTGCGAGCTACCCGACCGCCGTGCCCAACGGGGGTTATTATAACGGCACGTTGAGGGTAGACATCCTTGGCACGGCGCCCGACGGCGGCACGCTGGTGCGGACGAGCGAATGGTGGTATTACGAACTGCGGCCACGCCAAGCGGCCGAGTGCGAGCTCTACCCGAACGGCTCCGTGAACTGCGATACCGTCCCCCCTTATCCGTCCCAGAGCGCGCTGGTGCTCCTCCCGCTCCTGGCCCGTGACTTCTTCAGCAGCGCTTCGCCAGGGAGTTCGTGGCAGCAGAAGTACGCGCTAACCTTTCAGAAGCAATTGTTCACAACGGCGGCCTCAATGAAGCTCGCCGCCACGCCGCAAAGCAACGGGCATCTTCTGAACGTCACGTCGGAGGGAACGCTCCAGCAGCTCGACCGCAGGATGCAGTACTCGACAGAAAAAGGGCAGTACGTCTACGATCGTGCGACATCGTTGCCGCTCATTGTTCACGACGTGCGCGCGAATCTGCCGACACGCAGCGTCTACACGCAAATGTCGGTTGACCTGCAAATCACCAAGGATTCAGCGGAACCGAACGCAACCGCCTTTGAAAGCATCGGGCCCACTCGATTCCAAATCAACGTAGCATCCGGGGCCGCCTTTCCCAATCTGCCTGCGCCCGCGGCGCCCGCGCTTAACGATGAAAAGGCTACTTCGGCGAACTCGGATCGTACGCCGCCGCCTCGCATAGAACGAGGACGCACGGAAGCCCGCCGGTGAAACTGTAGTAGGGCGAGAGCCCGGTCTTCTTATACATGTAGACCTCGACGTCGCCAAACTCGAGGTCGGTCGTCACGTAGCGCGCGTTTTGCTTGCCGATGTGGCCGTAAGCGCTCAAGCCGATAAGGAACGTCGAGCTGAGTAGCGTGCACGCTGGTTTGCAGCCCGAATAGACGTTGACGGTGCTCGGCAGCCTGGCGAACGGGCCGAAGAGACTGGTGGTTACGAGATTGCCTTGGCTGTCGATGTCGACGCCACCGTAGAAAACGTTCGTGAAGCCGGTGGTGACCTGCCCCGATCCGGTGCACCCCGCGAAATAGACGAGCACCGCCGCGTCGGAAGAATTGATGCCATCGGCCCAGCAATCACCGGCACTGTCCATCGCGACGCCGGCGACTGAGTGCATCCCCGGGTTGGTCAGGTTGATGGAGCAGGTTCCGCTGGCCAACGTACAGACCGAAGCACTACCCGGGCCACCCGCGGTGTCGAAAAGATTGGCGACTACAATGTTTCCAGTGGCCGCGTTGACGGCCGAAGCGTCCACGGGTTCACCGAACGGATCGGTGATCGTTCCGAGGACCGTTCCCCCGCACATTGTCGGGCCTTCAACGACGTAGATCCCGCTAAACGCTTGGGGGACTATAAGGTTCCCGGAGTTATCGACGCCGAAGCCCTGGACACCCAAGGCGGGGACGCTGCAGAGCGGGTCCGCGTTGGCGCTGTTGTTCTTCGGAAACCCATAAAGATGCGAGCCAAACAACGCCGAAACGTAAATGCCCTTCATGGCAAAGGCCGGCGCCCGCTTTCCTCGCATCGGCTTGATTCTGACCGGCAGGTACTGCTTCGGGATGACGCTGACGGGGTTTCCTTGGAGTCCGGCGAGGACCGCTGCACTCGGCATGGTGGAGCTCGGCGAGGATGCGTTCCCCGAGCATCCCGCCAGAAGCACCACAGCGACCGAACCGCAGACCACCGACGATATCAAGCGCATACCGGGCTTCACTTATAGCACATGCGCCCTTTGTCATCCTGAGCAGCTTGTCATCCTGAGCAGCTTGTCATCCTGAGCGGAGTCGAAGGATTACTTCTTCGAGCTCGGAGAATACGCCGCAGCCGCACATTCGCTGGTGTCGCACGTGAGGCCGCCGATGAAGCTATAGTAGAGCGTGAGCCCGGTCTTGGTATAGGTGTAGACCTCGACGTCACTCAACTCGACGTTGGTCGTCACGTAGCGCGCGTTCTGCTTACCAATGTGCCCGTAGATGCTCTCGCCGTTAAGGAGCGTCGAGCTGAGTAATGTGCATGCCGGATTGCAGCCCGAATAAACGTTGACGGTGCTCGGCAGCGAGAAACCCGGGCCGAAGAGGCTGGTGGTTACGAGATTGCCTCCGTTGTCGATGTCGACGCCACCGTAGAAACCGTTGGTGAAGCCGCTGGCGAGTTGCCCGGCTCCGGTGCAGCCAGCGAAGTAGACGAGCACGGCTACGGCGGACGTATTGAGGCCATCGGCCCAGCAATCGCCGGCGCTGTTCATTCCGACACCGCCGACTAAGTTCAGGTTCGAGTTGGTCAGGTTGGTCGAGCAGGTTCCGCTGGCCAGCGTGCAGATCGAAATGCTGCCCGGGGTGGCGCCGGTGTCCTTAACATTGGCGACGGCAATGTTCCCGGTTTCCGCGTTGATGGCGGAAGCGTCGATGGCTGTACCGTACGGATCGGTTATCGTTACGGGCGGCCCAGAGTTCCCGCACATTTGCGGGCCTTGCCAGACGACGACTCCGCCGGTGCCCTCAGGAAGTATAATGTTGCCGGAGTTGTCGACGCCGAAGCCCTGGACGTCCGAGGCGGGGACGCTGCAGAACGGGTCCGCGTCCGTGCTGTTGTTCTTCGGAAACCCATAGAGTGACGAGCTCGAGATTTCCGAAACGTAAATACCCTTCATTGGAAAGGCCGGCACCCGCTTGCCCCGCATCGGCTTGATTCTGGCCGGCATATACTGCTTCGGGATCACATTGATGGTGTTTCCGTAGACGGTAAGCAGGCCGGCTGCACTTGGCACGCTGGAGTTCGGCGTGGATGCGTTCCCGGATGCGCTCCCCGAGCATCCTGCGAGAAGAACTAGCGCGACCGAGCCGCAGACCGCCGTGGATATCAAACGCATATCGCAGTACCTCCGTAGACTCAAACTATAGCACAATTACTTCTTCGAGCTCGGACTGTACGCCGCTGCCTCGCATGCATCAGCGGCACACGGAAGGCCGCCGGTGAAACTGTAGTAGAGCGAGAGCCCGGTCTTGTTATACATGTAGACCTCGACGTCCGCAGACAAGATGTCGGTCGTCACGTAACGCGCGTTCTGCTTGCCGACGTGGCCGTAGGCGCTCTCGCCGGCAAGGGGTGTCGAGCTGAGTAGCGTGCATGCCGGTTTGCAGCCCGAGTAGACGTTGACGGTGCTTGGCAGTGTGAAGCCTGGGCTGAGGAGGCTGGTGGTTACGAGATTACCTCCGTTGTCGATGTCCACGCCACCCTCGAAACCGTTCGTGAAGCCTGTGGCGAGTTGCCCCGAACCGGTGCAGCCCGCGAAGTAGACGAGCACCGCAACGAGGGACGTATTGAAGCCATCGGCCCAACAATCGCCTGCGCTGTTTATCACGACGCCGGCGACTTGAGCCATGTTCGAGTTGGTCAGGTTGGTCGAGCACGTTCCGCTGGCCAGCGTGCAGATCGAAATGCTACCCGGCGTGCCTGCGGTGTCGAGGCGATTCGCGACGGCAATGTTTCCGCTAACCGCGTTCACGGCAGAGGCGTCGACGGGTAGACCGAACGAATCGGTGATCGTTCCGAGGAGCGGCCCGCACATTGACGGACCTTCGAGGACTTCGATCGTACCGGCGCCTTCAGGAATTACGACGTTGCCGGAATTGTCGACGCCGAAGCCCGTGACGTCGGCGGCGGGGAGGCTGCAGAACGGGTCCGCGTTTGCGCTGTTGTTCTTCGGAAACCCATAAAGTGACGGGCCGGATACCGCCGAAACGTAGATGCCCTTCATCGCAGAGGTTGTCGCCCGTTTGCCCTGCATCGGCTTGATTCTGGGCGGCATGTACTGCCTCGGGATGACGCCGATGGGGTTATCTAGGAGTCCGGCGAGACCAACTCCACTCGGCATGGTGGAGCTTCGCGGGGATATGTTCCCCGAGCATCCCGCGAGAAGCACTACAGCGACCGAGCTGCCGATTGCCGCCAACAACAAGCGCATTGCGGAGCACCTCCCCAATGTCCAAATATAGCATAAAAGAGCGCCTCAAAAGGGTCAAGCACTGCCCGCGCGAACCGCGTACGTCTTTGTCACCCTGAGCCCTTCGACTCGTTGCACTCGGCTCCGTCGAAGGGCGACAAAGGGGTTACCGGTGGAAAAGAATCGTCAGCATCGTCGCAATCTGAGCCGATATCATTGTGACCCACGCGCCGGCGAGCGTTCCAATAACCCAGTTGAAGCGCACGTCCAAACCATCCAGTCGCCGGTCAATACTGCCCAGTCGCTCGTTCACTTGATCGAAAGCCCCCTCGACGTGCGCCATGCGGGCCTCAAACGGATGTGCGTGCATAACTCCCTCCGACTATAGCATAGGTTCCCGGGAGGGGCGCCGGAGGAGCGCTTCGGGAAAACATGAAGGAATCGGGCACGCCACTATGAGCACGCGTCATCGCCTTCTTTATCTCGTTATTGCGCTTGCGTGGTTCGCGGCATGCTCCGGACGCAGCAGCATTCCGTCGAATCCGATTCCGCAAGCCGCGCTTCCGGCGTCGGTGCGGGGCCAGTCGAATCCGAACGAGCTTCCCGAGCCGCCGGTGGTGAAAGCGGTGAACGGCGTCGCTAAAGTCGCGCTGATCGTCAACGAGAACAAGGCGACCGGCCAGCCCGAGTTCGAGTTCGACGGAATGGCCAACGTCGCGCCGACGATTGACGTCAAGCCGGGCGAGACGTTCGTGATGGACGTGAAAAACGATCTGCCGAAGGTCGTCCCCCCGAACGCCAGGCGGGCGGGCGGACAAGCCTTGGAAGAAGATATGAACATTCACTTTCACGGGCTCGGCTCGTCGCCGAAGAAACCCGGCGATGATGTGCTCACCGTGCTTGCGTTACCGGGCGAGAAGTTGCATTACGTCGTGCACGTTCCGCCCAATCAAGAGCCCGGGCTCTACTGGTACCATCCGCACGTGCATACGCAGACCAGCTACCAGGTCGGCGCTAGTGGAATGTCAGGCGCGATCGTCGTTGACGGGATCGAGAAACATCTGCCGGCGCTGCGCAAGATGAAACAGCGCTTGATTGTCGTGCGCGCCACCGGCAAAGGCGGCGAGGATCCAATCGACGGCGATGCCGGCGACGACGGCATGGGTGCCATGCCGATGGGCACCGCGCGCCCGATGAACACCAACACCTCGCCGTGCACGATGCAAGACGGTCTTACCGTCATGCTCAACGGCGTCTCGGCGCCCGACATCACGATTGCGCCCGGCGAGAAACAGTTCTTCCGCGTCGTCAACGCTACCGGCCACAAGACGCTCAAACTCGCCATCGAGGGCGAAAAACTGCAGCTCGTCGCAATCGACGGTTTTGCGCTCGACACCTATCCCGGCACGCCGCCGACCGAGAACGAACCGTACCTCATCGTTCCCCCGGCCGCGCGCGTGGAGTTCATCGTCACCGGTCCAAAGAACGGCCACGCCAACTTCCGCACGCTCTGCTACAACACGGGTCCCAACGG
>JBAPZS010000094.1:0-2004 GCA_049285355.1 Candidatus Cybelea sp.
CCACCGAGAGCGCACGACGGGTGATCGCCGTCTCGGAGTTCGGGCGCCACGAGCTGCACGAAATGCTGGGGCTCCCGCTGGAGCGTATCGAAGTGATTCGCCACGGAGTGGACACGGCGTTTACACCGGGACCGGCACAACCATTGCCTGCGAGCTTGGAGGGCCAGCGCTATTTGCTGTTCATCGGCGATCCGATCGGCGAGCCGCGTAAGAACTTCGGCCTCCTGTATGAGGCCTATCGAAGGGCGTGGCCGGCTGGAGAGGCTCCGCGCCTCGCCGTTGCGGGGCCGCGCGCTCCGGCACTGCCGGGCGTCGTGCATCTCGGCGACTTGGCGGACGATTTGCGCGCCGGCGGAGACGATACGCTGCGAGCCGTCTACCGCGGGGCCACGGCGTTGACGCTGGCGTCGTATCACGAGACGTTCGGCATGCCGATGCTCGAGGCGATGGCCTGCGGCACGCCGGTGCTCGCATCGAATACGAGCTCGCTTCCCGAGATCGGGGGTGAGGCCGCGTTCTACCTACCGTCGGACGGCGCGCAGGCATGGGCCGAGGCGCTGCGCGGCATCGTCTCAGACGACGGGCTTCGCGGGCGCCTGCGGGCCGCGGGATTGGAACGCGCCCGGGCGTTCAGCTGGGATCGCAGCGCGCAAGCGCACGTGGATCTGTTTCGCGCGGTGGCGGAATGATTCAACTGGGGGTAGATGCGTGGAATCTGCCCGGCGATAGACGCGGAATCGGGCGCTATCTCCGCGAGATTCTTCGGGTCTGGCACGAGCGCGCGCGCGACCGCGTGGAGGTGACGCTGATCGTGCCGGAGTGGCACACGTGGACGGTGCAGGGGCGCTACCTGCGCGAAGTCGAGCCGGTTCGCTACAATATCGTCTCTCGCACGTGGCACCGGCCAGCCGAATTGGACGCACTGTGGTTTCCGTTCAACGGCTGCAGCTGGACCGACTTCAATCTCCCGGCGGTCGCGACACTGCACGACGCATCGAACTTCGTCCTGCCCGACTATGCGCCCGAGACGCAAAAGATCTTTCGCGCCGCGGCGGAGCGTTGCCGCGCGCTGATTACCGATTCGCGGTTTGCCCAAGGCGAACTCGCGCGCGAGCTCGCGATCCCGCCCGAGCGGCTGGTGCCCATCGAGCTGGGCGTCAATCCGCCGCGGCCGTCACGCTTCATCCAGCTTGACATTGCGGCGCTGCAGCCCTTCGTGCTTTACGTCGGCACGCCGGAGCGGCGCAAGGGGTTCGACACGCTGCTCGAGGCGATGCGGCTACTGCACGATGACTATCCCGAACTGGCGCTGGTCGTGACGTCGTGGATCGACGACGACCAGTTCGACGTGCCGGAGAATATTCGCATCGAGGAGCTAGGGTACGTTGACGACGATACCCTGGCGGCACTGTATCGCGGGTGCACGCTGCTCGCCTTTCCATCGCGACACGAAGGCTTCGGGCTGCCGGTGCTGGAGGCAATGAGTTACGGCGCGCCCGTCGTTGCCTCGAATGCCGCGTCGGTGCCGGAGGCGGGAGGCGATGCCGCCGCCTACGTTCCGCCGGACGACGCCAAGGCACTCGCGACCGCGATGGCGCGCGTGCTCGTGGATCGCACGTATGCTCAAGATCTGCGCCGCCGCGGCCCGCAGCACGCCTCGGGCTTCAGCTGGGAGCGGACGGCTCTACGCACACTGGACGTCATCGAGGCGACGCTACGGTAGTTCACCTTGCGACCGGCATCGCGATACGCGACGGCCGGCTGCTTATGGTCGCTTCGCGCTATCCGAGTCAGCCGCAGCCGTTGTGGAACCTTCCCGGCGGCCGGCAACAACCCGGCGAGCTGCTCACCGAGAGCGTCGTTCGCGAGTTTTTTGAAGAGACGGGGCTTCACGTGCGCGTTGAGTCGCTCGCCTACGTTAGCGAGAGTTACGACGGCCAGCGGCACTACATGAATGCCACGTTTTTAGTTGAGTTATCCCCCACCCTTCGACAGGCTCAGGGT
>JBAPZS010000095.1:0-3698 GCA_049285355.1 Candidatus Cybelea sp.
GCTGAGACTCCCACACTCTTCGCGATGAGGAGCAGCAGCAGTGACGCCCCGAGGACGGCGAGGATCGCCAAACCCGAGACGGGGCTGTTCGAAGAGCCGATCAGACCCGCCATGTAACCGCACGCGGCGGCCACAAAGAATCCCGCGATCACGATGTAGATCAACGCGCCCGCAGTCATCCACCCCGCAACCGGTGCAAGGCGCCCGCCGGCGAGAAAGTTCGCAAGCAGCACAGCTAACGGAATAAGGCAGCAAAAGCTAATTAGGCCGACGACGGAGATCGGCAGATCGCGCTCGGTCCTCGGCTCGTTCTCCCAAGCTCCGCCGCGTCGCCGGCGCGAGGCCGCGAGCGCCGAGGTTACGCCTCCCACGACGGGCCGTACGAGACGCCCGAGCGACCACAGTGCGGCGATTCCGATCGCGCCCGCGCCGATGAAGCGAACCTGATGCGACCACACCGCCGTCGCGACGTCGGCAGCCGCTCCCGCCACGGGATGCAGTGCGGTCAGGATCGGCGTTGCGAAGCCCCACGCAATCAGCAGACCGGTCGCAATCGCGAGGCCGACGGAGATGCCGATCAGCTCCCCGGCCCCCACGAGCGCCAGCGATAGCGAGAAGCCTAACCCGGTAGCCGCGTTTCCGAACCGAACGTAGGTTGCAAGCTGACCGGCAAAGACCCGCGTCGCGACGACCGTCGCAAAGCCGGCCGACGCGAGCGCACTACCGGCGAGGGCGAGCATCCCCGCACGATTGCTGCGCTCGGCCGTCGGCGTCGACGTCCCGACCTTTAGGACCTCGGCGGCGGCCACGCCCTCCGGATAGGGCAGACTCGACTGACTCACGAGTGCGCGCCGCAGCGGCACGCTGTACATTACGCCCAAGATGCCGCCGATGGCACACACGGCGAAGGTCTCCCCGAACGGAAAGCCGGTCCACCACCCGATCATGATCAGCCCTGGAAGCACGAAGATGACCGCCGAGAGCGTTCCCGCCGCCGACGCGACCGTCTGCACGATATTGTTTTCGTAGATGGACGAGTTCTTGAAGGCGCGCAGCACCGCCATAGAGATAACGGCGGCCGGGATGGTCGAGGCAAACGTCAATCCGACTTTCAGACCAAGATAGACGTTTGCCGCCGTAAAGACGAGCGTGATGGCGGCGCCCAAGATCAGGCCGCGTACGGTTAGCTCGGCTCGATCGTCCACGGCGCCTTACTTTGCGCGACCGCGTGCGTACCGCCTTTCGGCACAAGACGAAGCCCGCAACGTAAACGCTGCGGGCTTTGTGTATCTCCGGTCATTCTCGCCTGTTTGAAGCCGTTTCCGGCTTCCCACCGACGTCTCGATCCGTTATTTAGATCGGGGCCACTCGGATTGCCGCAGAGTTGCGACGGATCGTCTACGTGATTCCGATCGCGGCTCGATACCGTCCGCACTTCGTCATTGGGCGAAGTGTTTGCATGCTAGCAAAAGCGTTCACCGGTTTGCAATACGTTGACGGAGTCGTCCACAACGGCTCCACAATAAATTGTGGTTTACCCACAATTTATGGACACGCGTTGCGGACTATTAAGGTTTCATCGTCGACATCGGCGACGCCGTCGGCGACATCGTGGGTGCCGGTTGGGCCGCCGTTGCTGCGAGCGTACCGGCGCTCGCGACCAACATTCCGGCGACAAAGAGCGCGACGAACCAACGGTTCATTGGTGGCTTCCTCCCTTTACTTCAGCTGCTGAAAAATAGGGGCACCTGCTCTCCCTACCCACCTCCGCAGGGCCTCTAACGTGGCCCGAGCGTTGGCCGGTCCGGTTGGGCCGTCCGGAAACCGGGACCTTCGCGGGGGGTATTAAAAAGAGGAACCCAAATCATGAGCGTCATCGATTTAGCCACCAGCCCCAGCATCGCAGCCGAGACCAACCCCATCTTCGAACGGGTGGAGGCTATCATTCCGCGCGTCGAGTGGCCGCTGCACGCCCCCTACGTCGCGGCGATCAACCGCCTCAAACGCGAGCGCAACGCCATTATTTTGGCCCACAACTATCAGGTCCCCGAGATCTTCTATACGGTTGCGGACATCGTCGGCGATTCGCTCGCCCTGGCAATGAAGGCCTCGGAGACCGACGCCGACGTGATCGTCCTGTGCGGCGTTCACTTCATGGCCGAGACCGCGAAGCTGGTTAACCCCGGAAAGACCGTTCTGGTACCCGATCTGCGCGCCGGCTGCTCCCTCGCCGAGTCCATCACGGCAGCCGACGTGCGCCTGCTCCGTCAAGCCTATCCCGATACCCCGATCGTTACGTACGTGAACACGTCGGCCGAGGTGAAGGCGGAGTCGGACGTCTGCGTCACCAGCGGCAATGCAGTCGAGATCGTCGAGGCCCTGAAGGCGCCGCGGGTGGTCTTCCTTCCCGACGAGTACCTCGCCAAATACGTCGCTTCCAAGACGAACGTCGAGATCATCGCCTGGAAGGGGCACTGCGAGGTGCACGAGCGCTTCAGCGGCGCGGATATCCGCCGCTTTCGCGAAGGCGATCCGTCGCTAACCGTGTTGGCGCATCCGGAGTGCCCTCCGGACGTGCTGGTCGAGGCCGACTACGTGGGCTCGACACAGGGTATGACGGAGTTCGTCGGCGCGCTCAGTCAGGGAGGCCCATCCGGCGAAGTCGGGATGGGGGCGCAACGTGCTCCGCGAGTTTTAATGATGACGGAGTGCTCGATGGCCGACAACGTCGCCGGGCGCTATCCGAACGTCGAGTTCGTGCGCCCCTGCAATCTCTGTCCGCACATGAAGCGCAACACGCTTCCCAAAGTACTGCACTCGCTGGAAGCGATGGAGTACGAGGTGAGTATCGCGCCCGAAGTTGCCGAGCGCGCCCGTCGAGCGGTCGAGCGAATGCTCGATTTCAGTCGCCGACCGCGGGATTAAGTTTCGCATGGAAGGATTGCGCAGCGACGCGCTGGTCGTCGGGGCGGGAATCGCCGGCTTGATCGCGGCGCTCAAGCTCCAACCTGCCCAAGTTACCGTGCTCTGCAAGACGCGACTTGGCAAAGGAGCGGCTACCGATTGGGCGCAGGGCGGGATCGCGGCAGCCATCGGCGCGGACGATTCGCCCCGCCTTCACGCGATCGACACTCAACGCGCCGGCGCCGGTATCAGCGACGGCAAGATCGTCGAGATCCTCACTCAGGACGCACCGGCGCGTGTCGAGGAGCTTCTCGAACTGGGAGCCGCCTTCGACCGCACCGACGCGGGAGAGCTAGCGCTGGGGCTCGAGGCCGCCCATCAGCGGCGGCGCATCGTCAAGGCCGGCGGCGACGCGACGGGCCACGAAATCCTCAAGACGCTCATCGAGGCCGTTCGGGCTCGCCCGTCGATCGCGATCGTTGAAAACGTCAGCGCCGAGGATTTGATCGTAGATGAAGGGAGCGTCGCCGGGGTTCGAGCACGCGGCAGCGCGTCGGTAGAGAGTGTGGAGTACCGCGCCCGCGCAGTCGTGCTCGCGACCGGCGGAATGGGGCGTCTCTATCGCTATACGACGAATCCCGTGGAAGCGACCGGCGACGGCATCGCGATGGCGGCGCGCGCCGGAGCGCTGCTCGCCGACATGGAGTTCGTCCAGTTCCATCCGACGGCGCTGGCCATCGGGCGCGACCCGATGCCGCTGGTCACCGAGGCCGTTCGCGGAGAGGGCGCAACGC
>JBAPZS010000096.1:0-2848 GCA_049285355.1 Candidatus Cybelea sp.
CCTCGTTAGTCGATCCAAAAGTAGCCCGTCTCCTTCGGGGGAACGAGCTCGCCGCGCCCGATCTGCTAATCCCCGAGACGCTGAACGCTTTCTGGAAGCTACGCCGAGCCGGTCACGAGGCTCCCGAACGGTCATACATCCTGCGGCTGCTCGATCAGATCCGAATCGTCCCTTCGCGGGCGCTAGCCGCGCGCGCGGCCGAGCTCGCGGAAGAGTTGGATCACGCAGTCTGCGATTGCATGTACCTTGCTCTCGCCGAAGCTGAGACCGACGTGCTAATCACCGCGGATGAAATCTTCGAGCGAAAGACGCGCGTCGCTTCCCTGCGCAAACGGGTCCGCCTCGTCCGATTAAACCGACCCGCGCCGTGATGTTATGACGCCGCTGTTGAGGCCATTCATCGAAAGACCGCCTGAGGTGCGCGCGTACTCAACTTTGACGCAGCGGTCGACTACGACGGTCATCCCGGCCCCCTCCGCCAGCGCGATTGCCTCGTCGTTAATCACGCCGTACTGAAACCAGATCGCCGGCGCCCCGATCGCGATAGTCTCCTGCACGATCGCCACCAGTTCGCTCGGCTTGCGAAACACGTCCACGAGATCGGGCGCGCCGCGCACGGCCGCATACGCCGCCAGCGACGGATAGGCGCGCACGCCGTCGATCTCGGCGAGCGTGGGATTGATCGGCGTCACGTCGTAGGGCGATTGCGTCCGCAGGTACGAGAAGACCGTGTAGCTGGGTCGCAACGGGTTGCTCGACGCGCCGATCATCGCGATCGTCGAGATGCGCGAAAGCAGCTCGCGAATCTGCGTGGGCGAGGTGAGAATCAACCGGCGGCTCGCAGTGCGTTATCGAGGTCCCACAAGAGATCGTCGCTCTCTTCCAGCCCCACCGAGAGCCGTACGCTCTCGGGCTCCACGCCGGCTTTGCGCAGCTCCTCATCGGAGAGTTGCGAGTGCGTCGTGGAGGCCGGCGCAATCACCAAACTCTTCGAGTCGCCGACGTTGGCGAGATGGCTCCACAGCTGGAGCGAGTCGATGAAACGGCGCGCCGCCTCGCGTCCGCCGCGCAACCCAAACGTGAAGATCGAACCCATCTGCGGCTCGCGCACCCACGCAACCTCCGGCCGGTCCTTCAAAAACTCGGCGACGGCCCGCGAATTGCGAACGTGCCGCTCCATCCGCAGTTCGAGCGTCTCCAATCCGATGAGCATCAGCCAGGCATCCATCGGCGACATCGCGGCACCGACGTCGCGCGAGACCTCCGCCCGCGCGCGCATCAAAAACGCGTACTCGCCGAAGGTCTCGGTAAAGACTTTTCCGTGATACCCCGGGCTCGGCGTCGCCAGCAGCGGAAAGCGGCCGTTATCCCACGGGAACTTCCCCGACTCGATGAGCACCCCGCCGATCGCCGTGCCGTGGCCGTTGATGAACTTCGTCGCCGAGTGCAGCACGATGTCGGCGCCCGACTCGATCGGCCGGCAGAGATACGGCGTTGCAAAGGTGTTGTCGACGACCAGCGGCACGCCGGCATCGTGCGCGACTCGCGCGAAGCCGGGCAGGTCCGCCACCACACCGGACGGATTGCCGACCGTCTCCACGAAGACGAGCTTCGTCTCGGGCCGAATCGCCGCGCGCACCGTGGCGAGATCTTCGGCCGATACAAACGTAGTCTCGATGCCCATCCGCTTCACCGTGACGCTCAACTGCGTCACCGTTCCGCCGTAAACGTTCTGCGTGCAGACGAGATGGTCGCCGGCCTGCGCGAGCGTCAGGACCGTGCAGAGCTGCGCGGCCAGTCCGCTGGAGAACGCGATCGCCCCTAGCCCGCCCTCCAGACTCGCCATGCGCTCTTCGAATGCGGCGACCGTCGGATTGCTGATGCGGCTGTAGATGTGGCCATAACCGCGCAGCGCGAACAGCTCCGCCGCCTGCTCGCTCGAGCCGAAGACGTACGCCGCCGTCTGGTAGATCGGCGTGGCGCGCGAGCCCGTCGCCGGATCGGGAATGCTCCCGGCGTGAATTGCGCGCGTTGCGAAGCCAAAGCGGTGCTCTTGCTGGATAGCCATCGGAGGTCTCGGAGCCTTCTTCGCGCTATAATGCCGGTATCATGGGAATGACGCTCACCGAAAAAATTCTCGCGCGACATGCCGGGCTCGAGCGCGTCGAGCCGGGGCAGATCATCAACGCGAAGGTTGATCTGGTCCTGGCCAACGAGCTCTCCGCGGCGGTCGCCATCAGCGTGATGCGCAAGATCAAAGGCGCCGGCCGCGTCTTCGACCGCAAGCGCATTGCGCTGGTTGCCGATCACTTCGTCCCCGCGAAGGACGCGCAGTCCGCGAGCCTCGCGAAACTGATGAAAGACTTTGCTTTCGAGCAGGAGATCGAGCACTTCTTCGACGTGGGGCGCGGCGGCATCGAGCACGTCGTGCTCCCCGAAGAAGGTCTGGTCGCGCCGGGCGAGCTGATCGTCGGCGGCGATTCGCACACCTGCACCTACGGCGCCTTCGGTGCCTTTGCAACCGGCATGGGCTCGACCGACATCGCCGCCGCGTTCGTGCTCGGCGAGGTTTGGCTGAAGGTTCCGGCCTCCATCAAGTTGGTTTATAGCGGAACGCCGGGTCCGGCGGTCTACGCGAAAGACATCATGCTCCGCACGGTCGGCGAACTGGGCATCGACGGCGCGACCTATCGCGCGATCGAGTATCATGGCTCAACGGTTTCGCAGCTCTCGATCACCGGACGCATCACGATGGCGAACATGGCGATCGAGGCCGGCGCGAAGAACGGCATCTTCGAGGCCGATGAAAAGACCATCGCCTACGTAAAGGAGCGCACCGATCGCCCGT
>JBAPZS010000097.1:0-2944 GCA_049285355.1 Candidatus Cybelea sp.
AGCGGATAGAGGACGAGGGCTCCTAGGCTCCCGATGTTACTCGCTCCATAGAGGAAATACGGGTCCTCCGCATCTTCGTGTCCCGTTGCCACAAACCACGATTGGATCAACGGGCTCGTTGCCGACAGGACGAAGAACGGCGCTCCGACGCTGACGAGCAGAAGCAACAGCAGGTGCAGTTGCGGCGCACTGCCGGCGGCTCCCGCCGACCACCAGCTCGGCAAGCGAATTGGAAGCAGCGCCAGCACTGCTAAGACGAAAATGACGTGCAGCAATGCAGCCTGTCTGGTTGCACAGTGCTTGCGAATTAAATGGGCGTAGAGGTAGCCGCAAAGCAGCGTCAGCTGATAAAAGACAACCGAAACGTTCCAGACTTGCGGCGAGCCGCCGAAAAGCGGGAGCGCCATCTTCGTGAACATGGGCTGGACCAGAAAGAGCAGCGTCGCGCTCACGAGCATGCACGCGGAGGAGAGCAGCACTATGCGCCGTGCGGCGCCCGGCGAGGCCCTAGGCGCGAGCGGTGAGGTACTTATGTCCAAAGGCGAAGGCTAAGCCGTAGAGCAAAGCCACTAGCAACAAGAGGCTGCGGTAGCCGAAAATCATACTCGAGTACTCGAGCACGCCACCCACCATGGCGCCCAGTAAGTTCGTGGCAAACGCAATCGTAGAAAACCTCACGTTACGGAAGCGTTCTGCAAAGACTAGATTCGCCAAGAATACCGGTGCGAACGCGAGCGCGACCGCGGCCGCAAACCGCAGCGGCGGCTCGAGCACGAGGAGCCGCGCCGGCTCGATAGTCCAGGCGAGCAAAAGGCTTGCGAACAATGCTAAGTAGAGCACATTTGGGTAGCGGATCGGTGCCCGCCTCGCCACCTCAACCGCGGCCAAGACGGCAAGAAGGATGCCGGCGAATACGAGCGCGTTGACGAACCATGTAGTGCCGAAGAGAAGCGCAAACTGCACGACGTTCTTCGTCTCCAACAGCAAAAAGGCCATGCCCATAAAGAAAAGATCGAGATAGCTCCCCATCTGACCGAGCGGCCCGGCAACAGCGCGGACGGCAATGAGCGAGATCAGTAAGATCATTGCGAGTGTCGCAAGATAGAGCGCGGGAAGCGCGGGCGTCCGGAGATATGTGAACGGGTAGTTGTCGCTTACCGGACTGGGGATGGTACGCATTCCCGGCGACCACGTGCCGGCGCATCTAACGTCGCCGGGCTCGCGGCCGACCATCAATAACGCAAACCAGTTGTTCCGGCCGACCGCGTCGATGCACGGCGGCTGCCCGAACGTTACCTCGAGCGTTCGCGCGTACCGGTCGATCAGCCATTTCTGACGGTAGTAGTTGTACATGCCGAAGGCGCCGCCCGGGTTAAGGTGCGCGCGCGCCGCCTGCATGGCCTCGAGCGTAAAGAGGTAGCTCTCGAGCCGCAACGACGCCTGCCCCGAAACCAGCGCGAGTGAATCCGGTAGTGCGAAGAGTATGAGATCGTAGCTATCGTGGGTGCGTCCCAGAAAAGCGCGGCCGTCGTCGACGTGAATCGTCACGGCCGGATTTTCGTAGGGGTGATCGGGGTTCAGCTGACGCCCGAGCTGATAGATCCGCGGGTCGATCTCCACGGCGTCCACATGTTTGGCGCCGAAGGCTAGCGCGATGGCAACGTCCGAGCCCCCCCCGGCGCCGACGACGAGAACATTGCGAAGCGGATTTGAGCGTAACCGCGCGTACGGCGTAAAGTAAAGCGGCTCGAGTTTCTTGCGCCACGCCATCGATTCGATCCACTGATGCGGGACGCCGTTCACGCCTATCGCCGTGAGCCCCGGCGCTTTCGCAAATGTAAAGATTTTGTAGTACGGCGACCAGCTGAAACCCGGCGTGAACGACTCTCGACCCAACACAATGATGATTGCGAGTGCGGCAACCACCTGAAGCAAACGCACCGCCGGGATATAAGCGATCAAGAGCGCAGCGCAGACGACGAAGCCCCACACGATCGGAGGAGCGCCGAGGAACGCCAAGAGCGAGAATGCGACGATACCCGTCAAGCTACCGATGATATCCAAGCGATAGGCGTCGAGCGGCTCGAAGCGCGCGAAGACGCGCGCGACGCCTTGAGCGATGGACGCCATCACGAGCGCCACCGCGACGAATATAGCCGGTAGGGTCACCCAGATGGGAAGGCCGCCCGGCACCATTCCAAAGTAGATGAGGTCAATACCCGCGCGGTTGATCGTCACGGGGAAGATCGCGATGAAGCCGATCAAGAACGCCAGCATCACAATCGCCGACGGAAAGAGATCCGTCTGCGACTTGGCGCGCAAAAAGCCCAGACCGATGCCGAGGAAGCTACCCATCAGCACGAAGTTCGAGAAATACGAGAGATAGATGACGTTCTCGCCGGCCCATCGGATGAGCGCCAGCTCGACGAAGAGCATGAGAAAGCTCAGAAGGACAAGACGCCCTCGATCCGGCATAGGCACGGCTTCGCCAGTTTTTTGGTATAATCCCGGCAATGGCGTGCGATCCAAAAATCATGCGACGTCCGGATTTTCTCGTGGCGCTGGCCTCAGCGGCTCTGGCGGGAGTCTCGCCGGCCGCCGTCCGCGCGGCGATCCCAAACGCAACGCGGCGAATTCTCTGGCTGCGCCGCGAGGGCTACGACGAGGAGGTGATCGCGCCGTTCTGCATCGACGGGAGAACTATCTACGAGCCTGGCTTTCGGCAGATCTGTTGGCTCATGCGCGACCGGCACGTTTCCGTCTCCGAGGGCTACGTTCGGTTCGATATCGTCGAAGTCGAGGCGCTGTGGGAAGTTCAGCAGGCACTTGTGCTCCACTCGATCTTCGAGCCGCTGATCATTACGAGCGGCTATCGCACGCTCGAGACCAATAACGCGACCGAGGGTGCGGCGCGCAACAGCATGCACACGTACGCGAAGGCCGC
>JBAPZS010000098.1:0-5508 GCA_049285355.1 Candidatus Cybelea sp.
TCGATGGGCGGGATCCGGAGTCCAGCGGCGTTGTACTCGCGCTCGAGCTTGCCCGAGAGCTTGTAGCGTCCCACGCCGGCGAGGTCGTAGCGCTTCTCGTCGAAGAAGAGCGACTCTAAGAGTTTCTCCGCATTCTCGGCGTTCTCGGGCTCGCCGGGGCGCAGCTTCTTGTAGATCTCTTTGAGCGCGTCCTCGCGCGTCTTGATGTCGTGGTCCTTCTCGATCGAGTTACGCACGAGCGGGCTGTCGTCGAAGAGACGCAGGATGGCCTCGTCGCTCTCCCAGTCGAGTCCCAAATCGGGACGCGAGAGCGCGCGAATAAAGGTAGAGACGTAGATCTTGCGATTCTTGTCGATGCGAACGCCGATCGTGCCCTCGGTCTCGTCGTTCTTCGTACCGTTGTCGGTCTCAAACTCGATCCAGGCGCCGCGATTGGGGATGATCGTGGCGTTATAGGTTGGGCGCGAGTTGGTGTCGACGTCCTGGCTGTAATAGACGCCGGGCGAGCGCACGAGCTGGCTGACGATGACGCGTTCGGCACCATTGATCATGAAGGTGCCTTTGTCGGTCATGAGCGGGAAGTCGCCCATGAAAATCTCTTGGTCGGGGATGCCCTTGATTTCGCCGGACTCGGCGGTAATCAAACGAACGCGCACGCGCAACGGCGCGCTGTACGTCATGTCGCGCTCGCGGCACTCTTCGATCGAATACTTGGGCTCGCCCAGCGAATGCTCGCCGAACTCGAGAATTAGATTCCCGGTAAAGTCTTTGATGGGCGAGATCGAGGAAAAGGCCTCGGCTAGCCCTTCGGTCTTAAACCAGGTGAAGCTCGCCTTCTGCAGCTCGATGAGGTTGGGGACTTCGAGGACGTGCGGAATCTTGCCAAACGAGAAGCGCTCCCGCTTGGGCCCCGGCTCCGGGCGCTGCTCGACCGTAAATGCGCCGGTCGGCATAGGGAAGGTTGACGGCATGACGCCCGAACTGCCGTTTCCGTCGCTTACGGCCTTCGGCGAGGCAGGGGAACGCCTCGACCTGCCCTTGGTGTCGCCCGAGCTTCTCGCTGGGGACTTCGGAGCCGTCGTCTTCGCCATTACTCTCTTTCTCTACGGATGATGCGATAACTAACGATGCGTGCGGGCGCAGCATGCCGCAGGGCACACCAAAAAGACGAAACACTGGCTCCCTTACTGAGAGGTGTCTCGCCCTTCTTTTTGTGGCAGCTGTCAAGCGCCCCGGGGCATAGGCTATGAGTCTATCACCCGTCGCCGGGAGCGTCAAGGAACCCTTCACCCGCGAGATTATCCTGGATTAAGCCGTTCTAGGAAACGCCCCCATATCCGAGGAAATCTTTACGCCCCCTTTCCTTTATTGGGCGGCGTGTACGAGGCCCGGGCTGAATTGCCCGGGCCTCGTCCGTTCGGTACGCGGCACAGGCGCGACGAGACGGCGCTCGAACGCTTTGCCTCGCGATGGTAGCAGCGGCCCCCGACCTGTTTCGCTTGATCGAAGGCGCGTTTCGCGACGCCTGGCCGCTTATGAAGAGCCGGATGAAGGTCTACTGGATCCTGGCGGGGATCTGCGCGATCGCCAGCCTGCCCGCTATCCTGGCCTACTTCACGCCGAACGCGCAGGACGCGTGGCAGATCCGCATCCAGATGGCTATTCAGCCGGCCGATGCGCTCGGCGCAATCGCGGTCTTTTTCGTGATGCCCGCCGTCGCCCGCACGGTGCGCCCCGAGTTCGCGATGACCTTCGGGCTGATACTCGCCGTGTTCGGCATTGGACTCATCGTCGGCGTCCTTGCCGAGATCGGCATCTTCTTGCTGATCCTCCCCGGCGTCTGGATCATGGTCAAGTGGTACTTGGCCACCTGGTGCTATCTCCTTAGCGACGGCAAGAATCCGTTTGGCGAATCCTGGGAGATCACGACCGGACATTTCTGGGAGACGTTCGGTTTTGCGATTCTCTTGTCAATGCTCGTCACGGCCGGGTTGCTCGTAGGATTCTTCCTGCCGGTTGCGATCGCGATCTTGGTGCCGGCGCTGGCCGTCGTGCTCTGTCCGCTGGCATTCTTCGCGTTCGTCTTCGCGTACCACGTTACGTTCTTAGCACAGATGCGCTGGATGCTCGCGCTGCGCGGGTGAGCGGCCAGATGGCCCGCAGCCTGCTGATCAGCATCGCGATCGCCGTCGTAAGCGTCGGCTTGGGGCTTGGAATAATCCGCGTGCTCTTAAACAGAATCTCCGGCAGCAACAGTTCCCTCGATCAAAGCGAGAAGGCCGAGCTCGGACGCGACGTCGCCGCGTACAAGAAGGGAAAAGACGTCGTGGGCAAGGTGCTCGGGCTGATCTCGCTCGGGCTGGTTGCGTACGTGGTCTATCGCATCGCCGGGGTCGTCCCCGGCGTTCTGTCAGCCTTGCAGGCCGGCAGCGCGAATCGCTAGCGTTTTTTCGCCCGCGCAGATTCCTTCGATCCGCGCGGCGAGCGACGCGCCCGAGAGCCCGAAGAGCGCGCGCTGCTTGTCTTGCGAATCGTGCTGCACGAGCACGTTGGAGACGCCCATCCGCTCGACGCGCAGCTTGAGCCCGCGATCCGAGACGAACTCGGCGACCGCCGACCCGAAGCCGCCGGCGAGCGAGTGCTCCTCGAGCGTGATCAGGTGCGAGTGGTCGCGCTCCAACTCTAAGAGCAGCGCTTCGTCGAGCGGCTTGGCGAAGCGCGCGTTAACGATTGTGGGTTCGACTCCCGTCTGGGTGATAAGCGGGAGCGAATCGAGTGCAATCTCGACCGTCGTGCCGTAGGCGAGCACCGCCACGTGGCGGCCGCGGCGTAAGACCTCGGCTTTCCCGTGCACCAGCGGCGCGAGCGCCTCGCCATCGTGCTTGCCGCTGGTCGAGCCGCGCGGATACCGAATTGCCGACGGCGAGTTGAGCGAGAGCGCGTGCTCGAGCATCGGCTGCAGTTCTTCCTCATTGCGCGGGGCCATCAGCGTCATGTTCGGCAACGTGCGCAGGTAGGCGATGTCGTAGAGCCCCATGTGCGTCGGGCCGTCGTCGCCGACGAAACCCGCGCGGTCCATGCAGAAGACAACCGGCAAGTTCTGAACGACGACGTCGTGCACGATTTGGTCGTAGGCGCGTTGCAAGAAGGTCGAGTAGATCGCGCAGACCGGCCGCAATCCGCTGGCGGCCAGCCCGCCCGCGAAGCAGACGGCGTGCGCCTCGGCGATGCCGACATCGAAGTAACGCTCGGGGAAGCGCTTCGCGAACTTCGCAAGACCGGTTCCGTCGGGCATCGCCGCGGTGATGCCGACGACGCGCGGATCCTTCTCCGCGACGGCGATCATCGCGTTTGCAAAGGCATCCTGAAACTTCGGGCGCGCGCCGGCCGCGCTCTTCTTATCGCCGTTGCTCGGCTCGAACGCGTTGGCGCCGATCCCGTGGAAGGTGCGCGAGTCACGCTCGGCCGGCTCGTAGCCCTTGCCCTTCACCGTGCGCACGTGCAGCAGGACCGGCCGGTCGAAGTCTTTGGCGGTTTGCAGCGCATCTAAGAGCACGTCGTAGTTGTGCCCGTCCACCGGACCAATGTAGCGGAAGCCGAGCTCCTCGAAGATCACGGCGGTCTTCTCCGAGGGACCGATGAAGTGCATCGCCCCGATTTCGGCACCTTCGATCGCTCGCTTCGCCGCGGTGCCGAGTGGAATGCGCTTGAGCATCTCTTTGCCGGTGCGGCGCACGAAGTTTGCAAAGGGTTTGGTGCGCAACATCGAGAGATACGCGGCGATCGAGCCGACGTTGGGAGCGATCGACATCTCGTTGTCGTTGAGGATGACGATAAAGGGCGTCTTCAACGCGCCGGCGTTGTTGAGTGCCTCATAGGCGAGTCCGCCGGTAAGCGCGCCATCGCCGATGACCGCGACGACCGTCTCATCGCCGCCGACCAGATCGCGCGCAAGCGCCATACCCAACGCGGCGGCCACGGCCGTGCTCGCGTGCCCGGCACCGAAGGGATCGTACGGCGATTCGCTGCGCATCGCGAAGCCCGAGAGGCCGCCGCCCTTGCGGATCGTCGAGAAACGGTCGCGGCGCCCGGTAAGGATCTTGTGAACGTACGTTTGGTGGCTTACGTCCCAGACGAGCTTGTCGGTCGGAAGGTCGAGGACCCGATGCAGGGCGAGCGTCAGCTCGACGACGCCAAGATTGGGAGCGAGATGCCCGCCGTTGACGGCACACGTTCGCACGAGCAAGTCTCGAATCTCGCTGGCCAGGACGTCGATCTCTTTGCGTTTGAGGCGTTTGACGTCGGCCGGTGAGTCGACTCGCTCGATTATCATTAAGCGCGTTAATACTGAGCTACGCGCCGATGCCCTGCGTTGCCATCGCGACTTTTGCCGCAAGATTTGCCGCGCGCGGCGCCTCGCGCGCGAGCCAGAGCGCCTGCGGCCAGTTCGACGGCTTGAGCAGCGCGAGCAGCGGGCGTTGCCAATCTGTGGATATCTCGCGTTCGGGCGTGTCGAGCACGACGCGCAACGCGGCGACGCGCGGGGCTTGAATGCAGCCGGTCTCCATATCCACAGCCGCGAAGCCTTGCGCGGCCCACTGCGCGCGCTCGGCTCCCGCGACGATGTGATCCGACGTGAGGAGCGGGTCGAAGAGCGGCTCGATGCCGAGTGCCCGCGCCCCGGCGGCGAGTGCGTCTACCACCTCGCTATCGCAGGTCAGCAGTTCACCGTGCGGCGTGCGCACGGTGCGCGGAATCAGCAACGCGCCGGTCTTAAGGCCGGTGCGCAGACCGCCGGCGAGGCCGTAGCTTATCACGATCGCACCGAGATCGTCGCGCAGGCTTGCCAGCGCGATACCCGTCTCGACGATGCGCGCGTGCGGCAGTGCGCGGCGCAGCGCTTTGCTTTCGACCGGCGTTGCGGCGATGAAGGTTACGTCGCGCCAATCCAGGCTCACAGCATGCCGGCGTCGCGATACCACGCAACGGCGCGTTCGAGGGCGGCCGTTACCGGCGTCGCGCGATAGCCGAGCTCCCGCTCCGTCTTTGCCGAGTCGGCGTACATCCGCTCGCGCGAGAGCCGCACGCCCTCGAGCGGAACGTTCGGCTCGCCGCCGCTTACGCGACAGCGAAGCTCGTCGAAGGCGCCCGCAGTGTAAGCCAACGCGTACGGCGCGCGCCACTTCGGCATCCGGCGCCCGGTGATTTGCGCGAGCCGCGCCCAGATCTCGTCCATGCTCAGGTTCTCGCCGCCGGCGACGTAACGTTCGCGGATCGCCCCACGCTCCAAGGCGGCAACGTGCGCGCGCGCAACGTCCTCCACCGCGACGAGATTCATGCCGCCCGCGCCGGGCGCTTTCGCAACGATCTTGCCGCGCGCAAAATCGAGTACGAGCTTGCCGGTCGGCGTGGGTTTCCAATCGCCCGGCCCGACCGGTGCAGTCGGCAGCACCGCAATAACCGGAACGCGAGACGCGAACGCGGCGCGCTCCTGATCCAGCTTCGAGC
>JBAPZS010000099.1:0-1865 GCA_049285355.1 Candidatus Cybelea sp.
CCCTTCGTTGCGTACCCTTCGGACGACTCCGATAAAGTTGTCGGGATCGCGAAACGCGTATCCGTTGATCCAGGTTCCGGCCGCCTGCATGAAGGCGCCGTTGGCCGCTTGCAGCTCGAATGCCGGAGAACCCATGCTGCCCACCTTCGCGGGATCGAGCAAACCGCTAAACTGCCGGCCGCGATACTCGGCGGTATAGAACCAGTAGACGGCGTCGTTGCGATAGCCGAGGTCGTACAGGCGGATCGAAGCCACGTACAACTCGGGAAACGTCAGTTGCTCCCATTGGGCCTGCATCTTTCGAATCGTCGCCAGAAACTTCCGCGGGTCGCTCGATTCCAACCCCGAGGTGAATCGCCCGACCGCAATCGTCGGACCCTTGGAAGAGTAATAGGGCGTTACGTAAACGTCGATCTGCGCAGGGTTCATCGCGCTCGGCTGGGCCGACGGAGCGGGGCTGCCGGCAGGGGCGCTCGTCGCGGTCTGCTGCGCGCTATGCGTGGAACTGCAGGCCGTCCAGAGGACGCCGGCAGCGCACAGCGAGATAAAGGCAGGGAGGTGCCGCATCTTCCCCCTTTCGCTGCAAGCTCGCGCCTTTTCATTCTCATGTCAGGTAGATGCTCTACAATCGGCGGGGCATTACTCCATCAGGAGGTCTTGTGAGCGTCATTCGATTCATCGCCGTCGTTCTCGCCGCGACCCTGTCGTGCGGACCGGTGGCCGCAGCAACTGTCTCCCCCGATCAATCGGCGTCGCACGTGCGAATGGTTATCGTCCTCAGCCGGCACGGCGTTCGATCGCCGTCGCATCCGGCCGAACTCGCGGCTTACGCAAGCAAGCCGTGGCCTACGTGGTCGGGTCAACCGGGTAACCTAACGGAGCACGGCGCGGGGCTGATGCGGCAGTTCGGCGCGTACTATCGCCGGAGCTACGGCAGTCTGCTCGGCTTTTCGCAGCAGGGATGTCCGCCGGCGGGTTCCGTTTTCGTCTGGGCCGACGTCGATCAACGCACGCGTGCAACGGGCGATGCGCTCCTTGCGGGATTCGCTCCGGGATGCGGAATCGTCGTTGGACACCACAACTCCGATCCGGATCCGCTCTTCGATCCCTTACCGGGTGTCGGAGTCGCCGATAAGGCGGAGTCGCGAGCTTCGGTCCTCGGCGCCGTCGGGGGCAGCTTCACCGGATTGCCCGACGCCTACGGAGCGGCCTTCGCGACGATGGAGTCGGTTCTGGGATGCGAGTCGCCCGCAGCGTGTAAGCAGATCTCCCGCGTACCGACCACGATCGACAACACGGGAGACGGCGGTCTCGCAAGCATCTCGGGAGGTCTCGACATGGCGGCAGACGTTGCAGAGAACCTTCTGCTAGAGTACACGAACGGCAACAGCGATGTCGGATGGGGCAGAGTCGATCGCGCGCGTTTACTCGAGCTGCTCCAGCTGCACGTCTTTGCAAAGAGCCTCGAACACAACCGTTACGCGGCTCGCGCGCACTCCTCGAACATCATGGCGCACATTCTTCAAACGCTCAAAGAGGGGGCGACGGGCGCGGCGGTTGCCGGAACGCGCGTGCCGCCACAGAGCCGGTTCGTCTTTCTAGCGGGGCACGACACGCAGTTGGCGGAGCTGGCCGGACTGCTCGGATTGTCGTGGCTCATCACCGGCGATCAGATGAACGACACGCCGCCGGGTAGCGCGCTCATCTTCGAGCTCAATACGCCGGCGCGCGCCGGGTCTCAGCCGGTCGTTCGCACGTTCTTCACGGCACAGACGCTCGATGCGATGCGCGCGGGTCAGGGCGAAGATCCGGTTCGCGTGCCGGTGTACGTGCCGGGCTGCCCTGCCTACGACTGTCCGCTCGCG
>JBAPZS010000100.1:0-8108 GCA_049285355.1 Candidatus Cybelea sp.
GCGCGGCCGCGGCGGCAAGGGCCAGCAGCGCGGTCCCGAGCATCTGCTTCATGGTCGGTTCCTTCATGGTCTCATATACGGCGAGCAATGGCTTTTGATTCAAACCCGAACCTGCCCTATCGTGGAACCACGGCATGAGGTCATCGGGTGCAGGGCGTATCAACCGGGGGCATGACCGCGAAACTCGACATCGGGCGCTCGTACAGCCTTCAGAGCCGCGTCGAGGAGTGGATGACGGCCGAGAAGGCCGGCAACAAGGGCGTTGACGTGCTTTCGACCTCGATGCTCGTTCAGCTGGTGGAGAGCGCGGCGATTCATTGCGTCGAGCCGATCTTGAGTCCCGGTCAGATCACCCTGGGGACGCATATCGATCTCGAGCATCGCAAACCGGTTCCCGTCGGTTTCATCGTCAGAACGCAAGTCGAAGTGGTGATGCTCGACGGCCCGCGCGTGAGCTTTGCGGTCCAGGTCTTCGACGAGCAGGAAGCCGTCGCAGAGGGAACTCACGAACGCTACATCATCTCGAAGGCCAAGTTCGAGGCGAAGCTTCGCGAAAAGCTTGCCTGACGATTATCGGCACGTACGCCCTCCCACTGCAGGGGAGGCAAACGGCGGTTCCCGAAAAGGGTTGAAAGGGCTTTGCCCTAGCCCGTCCCCCAGGGCCGGTCGAAGGCAACCCTCAGGTCTCATAACAGCTAGGAGGATACATTGAAGCGACTGAGCATTGGAGTCCTAGCCGTGCTGATAGCAGCCGGCGTAGGATTCACCGCGGTCGCAGCCCAGCCTGGCGCGTCGCATGGCAACATTGGAACCAACGCGACCGCGCAAGACCAGGGCGCGAGCCCCGCAGCTCCGCCGGTGGACTTTGGTTCGCCGCCGTCGGGTCAGTACCCGATTCTCTACAATGACCATCACGTCTATACCAAACCCGACATTTTGAAGCAGGGCCGCGTTCTCGCGGCGCTTGTCCGGGGCGGAACTATATTAATCCCGTTGCGCTCGATGTTTGAGCAGATGGGGCCGCCCTATCCGACAGTGTCATGGGATGAAGGTAGCAAGACGGCGACGGTCAGCAAAGCCGGCGCCGAGGTGAAGGTCACCATCGGCAAGCCGGAAGTCATCATCAACGGCGAGTCGCGTCCGCTGGACGTGCCGCCGATGATGTATCAAGGCACCGTTCTCGTACCGGTTCGTGTCATCTCGGAAGCGATGGGCGCCTACGTGCTGTGGGTCCCGGATCGCCGTCTCGTAGTCGTGCGCTACATACCGGCGACTCCCCCGCCCGCACCACCGCCGCCTCCGCCTCCGCCGCCGGCGGCCACGCCGTCGCCGACACCGCCGCCGTACTACGACTTCTATGTCGCCGGCGACTACATCATCTCGCCGAAGACATACAACGAGTTCGTTAACGGCGCATCGAGCAACAACAACAATAGCGGCTTCTCGTACCGCCTGCACGGTGCGATCGAGATTCCGGTTTCGAACCTGCCGTTCATGGTGGCCGTCGATTATCGGCAGCTCAACTGGCAGCACCAATGCGGTGGCGGCGGTTCGCCGAACTGCTACGTTACGACCATCGGCGGACTCGGCCAATCGGCCGTGCCGGCCTTCAATGGAAGCAACTACGACTTCGATGCGGCCATCGGGATTCGGGTCCTTAAGCCCCGTATCTATCTCGCTGGCGCTTACGAGTGGTGGAGGAACAACTACGGCTATCCGGAGATGTCGGGCGCCGGCGTCGGGCTTCAGGCACTGCCCAATCTCGACCGGGTCTTCTCATTCTACGGAAGCGCGTATTACTTCTTCGGTGTCAACGGTAACTACACGAGCGTTCCGCTTGCGTGCGGAGCGGGAGTAACGTCACCCTGCACCTACTCGGTGGGTTACAACATCCTGAAGTACGATATCGGCGTCTCCTACACGTTCCAGACGTTCCCGCTCTTCCTCGAGGCGGGCTTCCTCGGCGACCGTGGTTGGAATCAGAACGCCGCACCGATCGGGTTCTCGATATACGGTCCATACGCAGGTATCGGCCTGAAGATCTAAGCTTCACGCCGGTCTCCTACGGTAGTGAAAGCCCCTGCAGCGATGCAGGGGCTTTCTTTTATCGACGGTTATCTACGGCCGTTTATGGGTGCGGGCTTCCCATCGTCGTTTCCGGCGCCGATGACTGCACGCAGGGCGGCGTTATGACGTCGACCGCGGGGTGACCGGGTGCGGGTGACGCCACCGTCGCGTCGTTAGGTGTCGCTTGCGGCATCACACCTTTCGGCAACGGCGTCGGACATATCTGGGCCATCCCGAACCAATGCTCGGTATAGCCGTTGGCGATGGTGGTCTTGGCAGACTTGCCGAAGTACGTGTGGGGATATTTGGTAGCGAGCAGGGTCAGGAACTCCCACGTCACCTCTTGTTCGTGCTGCGTGTAAACCTTTTGCAGCACGATCGTTGCGAGGTAGTACGAGCGCGCGAGCTCCGGATCTTTCGGATACTTTGCAGCCCATTTCTGCAGTGCTTCGGTGGCAAAGTCGAGCTTGACGATTAAATGCGGGTCGGTGGTGTAAGCGCCGGCGCTCACCGCACCGTCCTTATACGTGTTGTTGATGCCTAGATAGCTCAACTTCATGCGCCCGAAGTATTCGTCGCCGGGCGCCGACTCGTTGAACTGTTCGCACTTTAGGTGCGCCCATTTGCTCTTGGTCGAATCGCAGACCTCGCCGGTATTGCTTATAGTCTTAACCATATGCGAGGACGTAGGCGTGGCGGCAGCAACGGGCGTGGCAAACCGTGGCGTTGCGAACGAGACAACCGAGATCGCCACAGCAATAATTACTGAGAACGTTGATAGCGCGGGTTTCACCGGCACCTCCTTATTAGAGCTGACCCGAGGGGCCTTTTCCCCTAATTTTTCTAATGAGGGGCGTTTTTCCGCCTCCGCACGAACGACGCGTCGTGACTCGCTCCATCGCCGTCGCGGCATTGCAGCTTCGGGCGGGGGACCGCGGCGACTTTCCCGGCGGCCTCGAATCGACCCTCGACGCGCTGCGCCGGGCGGCGAAGGAGGCCGACCTGGTCGTGCTGCCCGAGGCGACGTTCCCGGCCTACGTGCTGGGGAACGAGCCCCTCGACGACGGCGCAATCGAAGGCGCGATAGAGCGCGTCCGCGAGATCGCTCGCGAATCCGCCACGGTCATCGTTGCCGGGGTCGCCGTCCGCGACGGCGGGGTCCGAAACGCGGCCGTCGTCGTGGACGCGGACGGTTCGATTGCGGGTCGCGCCGATAAGCTCTTCCTCTGGCACTTCGACCGGCGATGGTTCGAGCGCGGAGAGCGGCTCGCGCCTATTGCGACCCGAGCCGGCGTTCTCGGCGTGCTCATCTGCGCCGACGGCCGGCTACCCACCATCTCCCGCGCACTCGTAGATCGCGGCGCCGAGGCGCTCGTGATGCCGACGGCGTGGGTTACGAGCGGCCGCAACCCGCAAGCCCTGGAAAACGTGCAGGCGGACCTGCTGGCGCGCGTGCGCGCATACGAGAACCGCGTTCCATTCATTGCCGCGAACAAGTGCGGCAGCGAGCTGGGCATGGTGGCCTATTGCGGAAAAAGTCAGGTCATCGACGCAGACGGCGAGATCCTGGGGTTGGCGAGCGAGCGCGAAACGCAGGCACTGTATGCGCGTGTAACGCTGGGCGCCGAGCCCGCTCCCAGAGCGAGACCGGCGCAACCGGCTCGCCGTCACAATAGCGCGGCGCAAACGCTTCGACTGGCAATGGCGTATGAGCCGCTCCCGCCCGATATCGACGAACGGCTGGCCTTGCTGGACGACGCATACGCGATCGCGCCGGAAGACCACGCGCGCCTGCGTGCACTCGACGAGGCAGTCCCACTGGCATCCGTCAACGATGAAACCGTGCTCGATCCGGGCGGACTCGTGCCCTTTCGGCGCGCCGGTTACGTCTTGTTCTGCTGGTCGACCGGGCTACGCCAGCCCTGGCTGGAACGCGTCGCGCGAGCTCGAGCGATCGAACTGCGCGTCTACCTCGTCGTCTTCGACCACGTCGCTCGGCGGGCGTTTGCCGTCGACCCGGACGGCGTGGTCGTTGCCGGCACGTTCGACGATTACCGTCTGGCCAGTTTTGCATTCGATCCGCGAAAGACCGTCGAAACCACCGTTGCCCCGGGCAGCGACGTCCGCGACGCTCTCGAAGACGTGGCCGAGATCATCGCTCGAGAAGAGATCCTCGAACGTTGAGCACGACGGGTCGCGCGGTGCGGAACATCGTCGTGCTCGCGGTAACGTTGTCGGCCCTCGCCGGAGCGATGGCCCGAACTGCGGCTCCTCGCCTCGCTACTGCGACGATCGCGGCTTCGCGCTGGCCCTACTTGCCCGGAAGCCTTCTCCCGCTCAACATTGAGGGACTCTCCGCGCCCTATCACGTCGAGATACTCGGCCCGGGGCGTTTGCTGCCGCCGGACACCTACGAACTGCCCGACGCGCAGAGCGCGGGCAGCACCCTGTTGGTCGCCGGAAACGCTGCGGCGCTCGCCACACGACGAGTACGAATCGGCTCCGTACCCCGCGCCGATCGTCCGCTTCTCCTCGTCGCCTGCTACGAGGATGGTCTGGTTCTACACCATGGACGCACGCTATCCGTCGCCGGAATTCTCGGAACCGGCGGAGCTCCCAGCGACGTAGCCATCGATCGTCTCGGCCGCGCCGCCGTGACCGACACCCAGGGCACGAGCTTGACGATTCTGCGGCTCTTGCCGTGGAGCGTCTCGCGAATCGCCGGCGTGGTCACCGGCGACGACGTAGCGATCGACGAGTCGACGCACGCGTTCTTCGTAACCGACCGCGAGTGGAACGGCACCGGAGCGCTCACTCGAATCGGGTTTGACGGCAGTGTCGCGCGCGTTGTTACCGGCGAAACGGCAGAGGGGCTGGTCGTTGACGAACGTCGGCAGATCGTATACGTCGCCAACGCAAACGATGGAACGATTGCCTTCGTGGATGCGCGGTCGATGCAGGTCGTGCGCCGGTTCCCGGCAGTGCCTCGGGTCTTTGCGCTTGCGCTCTCTCCCGATGGCAAACGGCTCTACGCGACCTCTAACGAAGCCGCAGACTCACCGTTTCGCACGTCGGGCCGCGCGATCGCGATTGCGCTGGATCACCAGAACCCCCTCATCGTCGCCCGGAGCGCGAGCCTTGTCTTCCCGGTCGGCATCGCCCTGGATGACCGAACGAAGACCCTTTTCGTCAGCGATGAGGAGCGCAACGAGATCGACGTGCTGGACGCACGCACGCTGCGGGCTAAACACGAGGCACTGCCCACCTGCGGCATTCCGTGGAAGTTGACCGTCGACGGAGCCGCCCACCGGCTTTACGTTCCCTGCGCGGGCGACAACGCCATCGACGTCTTCGACGCGCGCACGCTGCATCGCGCCGCAGGCGCACCATTTGCGACAGGCGGCTACCCCCTCGCTATCGCAGTATGGAGGCCATGAGGTTCGTTGCAGCATGCAGCTTTCTGTTTTGCGTCATCGTCACGAGCAGTGCGGCTTGCGCAGAGCAGTTGCCCGCGCGGCTCGACCCGCCCGCACCGTTTCCACGTATCCTTCAACAAGCTCCAACGATTGAAGAGGTCGCGCCGGGAGTCGACTACGGCGACTACCAGCTTTTAACGGCGGACGGTCCGCTCTCGGTTCACGTCGTCGCGATCGAGCCGCATCGGGACGACGTTCACCTCGATAACGTGCTCGCCGGCAATGCGCTCGAATCTCGCGGCGAGACCGTCGGCTCGATGGCGAAGCGAACCAAGGCAGTGGCCGGAATAAACGGTGACTACTTCGATATCGGCAACACGAACCGGCCGGAGAATATCGTCGTTCGCGACGGCATGCTCTTGCAGCCTCCGTACAAACGATATGCGCTCGCGATCACGCGCGACGGCGTCGCGCACATCGCCGAGTTTACGTTCTCCGGACAGCTCCAGGTCAACGAGAGCTCGATGTCTCTCGACGGCATCGACCAGCTGCCGCCTCCCAATGGCGGGTTGGTGCTCCTGACCCCGCAATACGGGCGGATCCGCCCCCAAGAGAACGTGACGCTGGTAACCCTTGATCCGCTCTCGGGAACCCCGCCTCTTGCCCGTTACCGCGTAACCGGCATCGCCGACAACCTCAGCCCACAACCGCCCGGATATTACGTTGCAATCGGTCTCAACCAGTACAACACCGTAGAAGATTTCGGCGTCAACGCGATCGTCCAGGCGACTGGAGCGCTGAACCCGCTCGACCTCTCCTCAATCGCAACCGCGATCGGCGGAGGTCCGCTGATCCTTCACGATGGCAACTGGTACGACGATGCCGACGGACCGAACGGCCGCGAGTTCTCCAAACGCATTCCGTGTTCGGGCGCGGCGATCGCGCCCGACGGACGTCTCTTCTTGATTGAGGTAGACGGCCGGCAAGCGGAGGTTAGCGTGGGTCTGAAGCGCGCGGAGTTCGCGGCGCTGATGCGAGGGCTCGGCGCCACCGAGGGATTAGCATTCGACGGCGGCGGGTCGTCCACGATCGTCGTACGGCGTCTCGGCGAGAGCGAGGCCGTCGTTTCCAGCTCACCATCGGACGGGATCGAGCGCCCCGTGGGCGACGGGCTCTTCGTCTACAGCACCGCGCCCGCCGGACCGCCGGTCAGACTCGTGGCGCGTCCCAGCGTCGTGCGGGCCGTCGTCGGCGCCGACGTTTCGTTGCGAATCGCCGCCGTGGACGCCGCGAATCACGTCGCGGCGAGCGGCGGTTCGCTGCAAGTCAGCGTCGCGCCCGCAACGCTGGGGCAGTATCGCGACGGCGAGTTCGTGGCGCTACATGCCGGCGCCGGACGTCTGATGCTGCACGGTGACAACCTGCATGGCGAGGTCGCATTGGAGGTTGATGCGACGCCCGCGCGCACGCGGATCGTACCGGCACGGCCGAACGTCGATCCGAACGCAACGATCGCGCTCGTCGCGCAGGCGTACGATCCGCGCGGATATCCGCTCGAGCTGCCCGCGGCGTTGCCTTGGAAGGCGACGGCCGGATCGATCGATGCACGCGGCGGCTTCCACGCCGGAGCGCACAACGCCGACGTGAGCGTCCGTATCGGCGATGCCTTCGCGATGACGCACGTTACCGTTGGATCGCACGAAGAGGAGCTGCCGTTCGAACAATACGCGCACTTCGTAACGTTGCCGCACGGCGGCGGCGGCGACGTCACGAAGGATGCCGGCTGCGGGAGCTGCGTGGCGCTTCGCTTCTCGTTTTCCGGGGGCGAACGGGCGGCCTATGCAATGGCCGACATACCGCTTCCCGACGATACGATCGGTCTGACCTTCGATCTTTCCGACGACGGGAGCGCCGCACGCGTGCGCGTCGCCGTTCGCAACGAGATCAACGAAGACGTCCTGCTCAACGCCACCGAGCTCGGGCAGATCGGCTGGCGAAACGTCGTCGTGCACTTTCCTCCCGATTCGCAGGCCTCGCGCCTCGTCGCGATCTACGTGCTCCCGTCAAAGGGAATAGAACTATCCGAAGGCAGCATCGTCTTGCGCAACGTCCGCGCCATCGTGGCCGGCCGGTAGGCTGCGATTAGGGCGCCGAGCCCGCCGATAATCAGCAGCGTACCGATTGCCGTTACGGCAACGTTTGGCGAGGAGAGCACCTCGATCTCCGGATAGCGGGTAATCTCGGCGCGCAGCAGTAAACCGGCGATTCGAACGGGTCGCCCGCCGGCGCTCACGGCGATGCCATGCGGAATCACGCGATCGTTTTCATCATCAACGGCCAAGAGCACGGCGCCCGCTCCGGGCGGTCCGGCGCCGTGAAGCATAACCGCGGCCTGCGCGGGCGCGAACATGACCGCTTTGACCGCGTGCCGTACGGCCGGAACGTTGAAGGAATCGAAGGGCAGGTCCATTCCGGCAATCGTCTGCCGATGCTGCATCAGCAGCACCGGCGAGAGAAAGACGGTTCCATTCGGTTGCGTTACCGTCAGCCGATTTCCGCGAAGATCACGAACCTCGACGTAGACGACGTCCCGCGGCAGCGCGTGTAGAATAAAGCTGCCGGCGT
>JBAPZS010000101.1:0-4720 GCA_049285355.1 Candidatus Cybelea sp.
GCTCCGGAACGATCGTTGCTCGAGCCGCACGTTTCGATGAGACGGGGAGCGGCGTCATGCGCCCGCTCCTCGATCTGACCGCGACGGCGTAGCGGTCAACTGAACAGATACTCGCCGATGCTCGACCAGTACTTTGGGATGAAAGCCAAGCATCCCGAAGCGATCCTGCTCTCGCGCGTCGGCGACTTCTACGAAGCGTACGGCGAGGATGCCGAGACGATCGCGCGAGCCTTACAGATCGCGTTGACCAGCAAAGAGGCCGGTGCCGGTCAACGCGTGGCGATGGCCGGCGTGCCGCACCACGCGCTGTCGGGCTACCTCGCGAAGCTGGTGCAGCAGCGTTTCATCGTCGCCCTTGCCGAACAACTCGAGATTCCCCAGCCCAACCGGCTAGTTCGCCGCGACGTCGTACGCCTGGTGACGCCGGGTACCCTCATCGAGGATCAACTGCTCGACGGCAAGCAGAACAACTACCTCGCCGCGCTGGCGATCGCGGGCGAAACGTTCGCGCTCGCTTACACGGACGTCTCGACGAGCTTCACGGCAGCGACGGCGATCGCCGGCGAAAGCGCGTACGACGAATTGCTTGCCGAGGTGGCGCGCGTCGGGCCGGCTGAGATCGTCGTGGACGTTCCGGCGGTGATGCGCGATGGAATCGCCGCAGCGCTGGAGACGGCCGGAGCGCGTTTGGCAACGCCGGGCATCGGTTTAGTAGATGCGCGCGAGCGCGCGACGCTCGAGGGCTTTTCGATCGAAGAGTCGGCCGCGATTCATCGCGCACTCGATTCGTTGCGTGCCTTCGTGAAGCGCAGCGGCGTCAGCAACGGTGAGAGCGTACTCGGCGACCCTGCGCTATACGGGTGCCGGGAGTTTCTCGCCCTCGATCCCGCCACGCGCAAGCATCTCGAGCTGACCCGCGCGCAAGGAGCAAACCCCCGCGCCACGCTGGTCGCGACGCTCGATCTCTGTGCGACCTCGATGGGCTCGCGTCTGCTGACGCGCTGGATTCTCGCGCCGCTGATCGACACGGCGGCGATCGCTCTCCGGCACGATGCCGTTGAAGCGTTGCTCGGCGAGCACGGTCGCCGGCAAGCGTTGCGCGAGATTCTTCGAGGCGTCTTCGACCTCGAACGCATCGCGCAAAAGGTCCGGTTTCGCCGGGCGGCGCCGCGCGATCTCGCCTCGTTGCGGCGGACGCTCGAAACTCTCGCGCCCCTGCGAACGGCTGCAGTGCCCGCAGTGGCACCGCTGCTCGCGCGCGTGGGCGATTTTGCCGGTCTGCTCGACGATCTCCACCGTACGCTCGTCGACGATCCGCCCGCGCAGATATCCGACGGAAACGCGATTCGCCCGCAAGCCGACGCCGAGCTGGCACAGTGCGTCTCGCTTCGCAGCGACAGCCGGTCGCGACTCTCCGAGCTCGAGCAGCGCGAACGCGAGCGGACCGGCATCAAGACGCTGAAGGTCAAATACACGGGTACGTTCGGTTATGCGATCGAGGTTGGGAAGAGCAGTGCGCATGCAGTGCCCCCCGATTACGTCCGCAAGCAAACGCTGACGACCGGGGAGCGCTACGTTACCTCTGAGCTGAAGGAGCTCGAGCTCGCGATCTCTACCGCGCAGGCACGGCAAGAACGGCTCGAGGAGCGGCTCTTCAAGGAGCTGCTGGAACGCGTCGCAGCCCGAGCCGAAGAGTTATGGAGCGCGGCGAATGCGATAGCGGAGATCGACGTCCTGGCCGCGCTGGCGCAATGCGCGGCCGAGCGCGGATACGTGCGGCCCCGCTTCACCGACGAGAGCATCGTGGCGATCGCCGACGGGCGGCATCCGGTGATGGAGGCCGTGCTGCACGCAAACTTCGTGCCGAACGACCTGAATCTTGGCGCCGCCGAGCATCGCTTTATTCTCCTGACGGGCCCAAACATGGGCGGCAAATCGACCTATCTCCGTCAAGCGGGACTGCTCACCATCATGGCGCAGATCGGCTCGTTCGTGCCTGCAAAGGCGATGACGCTCGGGATAATCGATCGAATCTTCACGCGCATCGGCGCCGGCGACGATCTCGCGTCGGGTCAGTCCACGTTTTATATGGAGATGGCCGAGGCCGCGAACATTCTTCGCCGCAGCACGGCGCGCTCGTTGTTGCTTATCGACGAAGTGGGCCGTGGAACCGGAACGCTCGACGGGCTTGCGATCGCTCAGGCGATCTGCGAGTTCTTGCTCGGTTTGGAAGAACAGGCGCCGCTGGTGCTCTTTGCAACGCACTTTCACGAACTCTGCGCTCTAACCGAACACTGGAAGGTCGTCGCCAACTACCATATCACCGCGGTCGAGAATAGGGCGCGCGGCGGCGCGCCGGTCTTTTCGCATCGCGTCCAACCGGGCAGCTCGTCACGTTCATTCGGCATCGAGGTTGCCCGCATGGCGGGATTGCCGGATGCGGTGGTCGAGCGCGCACAAGAGATCGCCGATGCGCTCTCCGGAGAGGCCGACATCGAAACCCGCGTTCCGCTTCGCCGGCAGATGCCAAAACGACCGCCGCCCGAGCGCCAGCTCTCGTTTCTCTCATGAGCCGCAGTCGACTCTGTTTGGGGACCGCGGTGATTGCGGCGGCAATCGCCGATCCCGCCGTCGAACTCGCCTCCAACGCCGGCTGGTTCGGGCCGGGGCATTTCACCGATCGGAGCAATCTCGACGTCGTTCCATCGTTGCTGATCGGTATTGGCCTGCTCGCACTCTATCTCGTAACGAAGGCTGGATCGCTCGTCGCCGACCGATCGCTCGCACGCGGCATCCTACGGAGGCTTCCGGCGATTTTCGGCCTGCAGATTCTCGCGCTCTTCATCATGGAAACGCTCGAGCAGGTGGGCGTCTACGGTCATCTGCTGGGTCCGGCCATCTGGCTCGGCGGCCCGCTGCCCGCCAGCCTGATGATTCACGCCGCGGTTTGTATCGTCGTGACCTATGCGATCGCGCGTTCGGCGCGCGGTCTCGCCGTAACCACGCTGCGCGTGATTCGTCTCATTCGCGCAATTGGAACCTTCGCCGTCCGGACTGCCGGCGTAACGGCGTGCTATCGGCCCCAACCTATTTGGTTTAAGGAACTTCTCCGCGCACTGCGCAGGGTGGGAGAACGCGCGCCCCCTCGAGAGCCGGTCACCTCATAACAAAAGCACTCTTCTTAGACCGACGAATCGAGGCTTTATATGTTTTCCAACCTGTGGGTTCGCATCGCGCTTGCGGCGATGGCCGCCGCCGTCGCGCTCGGCGCCGGCCTCCTGATCTTTCGCGCACCAATTCACCAGCAAATCGTGCGGCAAACGGCTCAACGCTCGTTCGGCCAGCTCAAGTTGAATCTATTGATCTTAGGATATCAAGCGGACGAGGCGACGACCGACACGATCATCTTGGCACACCTTGACGTGGACCGGCGCACCGCAACGCTCGTATCGATTCCGCGCGACACTTGGGTGCCGGTTCCCGGAGCCGGCTCGACGAAGATCAACGCCGCCTATGCCTACGGCGGAGCACATGCAACCGCGCGTGTCGTCGCCAAGCTCCTGGGAGCTCCGCCGATCGACGCAATCGTCGCGCTGCAGCCCGAAGGCGCAGCGGCAATCGTCAACGCAATGGGCGGTCTCGACGTCAACGTCGATGAAGACATGGACTACGACGATCAAAGCGGCGACCTCCACATCCATTTAAAGAAGGGCGAGCAGCACCTCACCGGCGATCAGGTCGCGGGCTACGTACGCTTCCGCCACGATGCGGCCTCCGACTTCGGTCGCGTCGCGCGCCAACAGCAGCTCCTCAAGTTGATGGTGAACCAGTTCAGCGAGCCGCAAAACTTCGCGAAGTTGCCGGCGATCCTCCAGCTCGCGCGCAAGTACGTGCACACGACGCTGACCGACCAGCAGTTGATCTCGCTCGTGACGATCTACCGTAACGTTCCGGAAGACAACATTCGCGCGTTCACGCTGCCGAGCAAGGCCGGCTGGGTTGGCGACGCTTCGGTCGTTTTCGCCGATCAGCGTTGGGCGAGACTCATCGGAACGCTCTTGTTTGGAGGCAAAGAGCCGCCGCAGGATTCGGTACTGGTGGCGAATGCAACCGGGAACGCGACGTTCGATCGCACGATCGTCGGCGCGTTGCGCGGCGCGGGATGGAACGTACCCACGTTCGTCGACGAGAAGCGCAAGCGCAGGAGCGTCGTAGTTGGCGAAACACCCGCCGCCGTAGCACTTGCGCGGACGTTCGCGACGGCAACGAAGCCCGGAGCACCAACGGCGCTGATCATCGGCGCCGACCTCGCCCCGGACACCGAATAGGGGACGGCCTCCCCTAACTACCCAAAGATGGGAAGACGATCTGCGCGGTCGAGATTAACGTTAGAGCACCGACGACGATTACGGTCGTCCAAGCGATGATGTTGAAGACCGGGCCATTCGTCCACCGTCCCATCAGGCGCTTGTTGTTGATCAGCAAGAGCATCAGCACCAAGACGATCGGCAGCAGCACGCCGTTGAGCACTTGTGAATAGAAAATAATGCCTCCGAGCGGCGCGCCGGGAATAATGACCGTTCCGGCACCGATGATAATGAGTGCGAGATAGAAGCTGTAGAAGACCGGCGCTTCGGAGAAGCGATGGTCGACTCCGCGTTCGAAGCCAAAGGCCTCGCAAACGTAGTAGGCGGTGGAGAGAGGCAGGATCGAGGCGGTA
>JBAPZS010000102.1:0-20046 GCA_049285355.1 Candidatus Cybelea sp.
GGCCAAGGCGGCGGCGGCGGCGGAGGCGGCGGTTCTTCGTACGTCGAGAAATCGGCAACGCACGTGAAAGATCTCGGCGGCGCCGCAACGGCAGGCGACGGCCTAATCGTCATCGCTTGGTAAGAGGGTCGCGTTTCGGGTATACGTCACAAATGCAAGCGACATGGGAACCTCACGAAAAGCACGGCGACTTAACCGAGCGCAGCGATCTGCCCGAAAGCGTTTTCGCATTTCCGCATTCGCGCAAAGAGCCGCTGACCGACGCGAGCCACGTGCGTAATGCGATTGCGCGCTTCGATCAAGTCGAGGGCGTCTCGGCTGAAGAGCGCGCCCTTGCATTCGAAAACATCAAGAAAGCCGCGAAACACTACGGCGTTAACGTGTCGGAGACCGACTGGCACCAATTAAGCGGCGCTAAATCGGGCTGATCACCGCGCCGACGGGCGTGTCCTGACCGTAAAGGGTCTTCTTGGCGGCGCCGCCGGCCGGGTAGTTCCAAATTAGCACGTTGCCGGCGGCGTTGGCACCAATGACCTTTTGGCCCGCAATCCAGAACCCGACCGTGTCGGTCGCGTTGCTTAGCGCCGTTACGCCCGTTCGCGCTCCGAGGCTCCCGCTGATCGCGAACTGGTAGATCGTGCCCGTCTGCTGATCGCCGACGGCGATGTGTTTGCCGTCCCAGCGCACGTCGCCGGGGAACTCGACGCTTTGATTGAGCGTAACGCTAATGAGGCTCGCGCCGCCATGCGGCAACTCGGCAAACGCAAAATCGTCGCCGTCGGAGAGCCCGTCCAGAAAGAGATTTCCCTTGTCATCGAACCCGCAGAAGTAATCCTCGGAGATGCTCGAGTCCAGGTAGCGCTTCGGGGCACCCTCTGAATGCGGGTATATCTCGAGGCTGCCGGCGCGGTTCTCAAAACCTTCGATGTTCGTCACGGCCAGATCCCCGGTCGTCGGATCGATCGAACAGTCGACTGGAAACTCGTGCGGGTCGCGTAACGTTTTGAGGGGGCTCGTGCCGGCGTGCGCGTATTCGACGATGTCGCTGTCACCCTCGTTGACGACGAACACGTCGCCGCGGCGGTCGCCGCATTCACCGGCAACGTCGTTGAAGCCCGACAGCTGGCCAACGAGCTTGATATCCGGCCAACGGTAAACGTAGACGCTGCCGCTACCCTGATTGGAAACGTAGAGCAGATTGGACGCTTTCGCGCCGGTCGCCATCCATGTGAAGCGCAGCGCGCGGCTCACCTTTGGTGTGGATGGAACCACGTGCTGCGACATTACGGCAGACGGCGGAAGTTGCGCCGCCCCGCCGCATGCCGCGAGGAGCGCACCGACGAGATTAAATGCGAGCGCAAAACGGATCGCGTGTAAGATTCCCAAGATACCTTTCCAATAAAGAGCCGCAGCATGAAATATGCCCTAGGCAAAACGCGTTTACTTTGGGATAAATCTCGCGCCCCCGCTAGCGTCGCCGAATAGCACAACCGCGTTGTCACTCTGAGCGGAGTCGGTGTCACCCTGAGCGGAGTCGGTGTCACCCTGAGCGGAGTCGAAGGGCGACAACGCGCTCTATGCGGGATCGAGCGACGTTTGTCGTTTGTCACCCTGAGCGGAGTCGAAGGATGACAGGAGGCCCGGGACTACCTCAGGGCTCGCCGCGGTGGCCGTGGCGAGACGGTGTTACACGAAAAGTAGTCGGTGCGGTAATCACGCCTGGCCGAAAGCGGCGATAGCGTTGCGTTCGATGAGTCAAAGCGCGTTAGCGTGAAATGAGAGATGCCGTCGCCCAACTGCGCCCACAGACTCCCGTCGCGTGCAAACGAAGGGTCGGATCCCCAGCTACTTTGAGGCGGCGCGAGGATCCGTTGGATCCGGTCGTCATTTGTGAACCGAAAAAGTTCGCCTTCGGGATTCCTCAACCAGACGGAAGCGTCCGGGCCCATCGTTAAAGAAACTGGCAGCGCCGTGTTGGGGACGCCGTTTTCGATGGCAGGTTGAGAGAGTCGGAACACGCTCACTTTTCCGTTCGGATGTTCGTGCATAACCTCGTTGGGCGTTGCGCCCCATACCGATCCGTCCCAGCCGATTCCTTGAATCAACACGGGACCAATCTTCGTGCGAATGGGCCCGCGTACTAACCGAACGCGCGCGTGAGGCTGGGCGCTCACCTCAAAAAGGCCGCGTGACGACGAAGCGTAGAGCTTACCGGCAGGCGAGAGGAAGAAGTAGCTTACGTCCTTCGGCTGATCGATCCGAACCTGCGTGCGAGTACTCGGGTCGTACGCCAGAACTTGGTTTTCCTCGTCAAGATTCTCGTACGCCCAAAGCGTGCCGTGTACATCTCGCCCGACAATGCGCCGAGGGTAACCGCTTAAGCCGCCTTGCGGCGACCATGGAAAGCTAATCGAAGCGTCGGCTCGCACCCCTACGACCGACGTGTATTCGTATCGAATCACTGCTTGATCGTCGAACGCCCCTAACAGCTCTAGTACGTGCCGCTTGCTTCCACAAAGATCGTTCGGCTGGAACAGGGTCGCAATGCGACGTCCGGCAACGCGAAAGAGACCTTCGCGAGACGTTGCTACGGCTGCCGAGCCATTGTCCAGAACCGCAATGGCTGTAGGCTCGTCACCCTCGCCGAACGCATCGAATGAAAGCGCATCAATGATGTGATCGGAACGTCTGTAAAAGGAGCGCAAGGCCCCTCGCGCGGCGGTCGAGGAAAGGACGACGGGAGGACGCACTCGCCCCAATGTACGCGTGCCGGGGTCGCGCTCGAAGGCTGAGCCCCGGCCCCGAGAAGGATGACGGAAAGCAGCGCTATCGTCATGCGCACGCTGTTGACTTCACGCTCGAAAGCGCGGGGTCATCTCGCGCGGCACCGAAATATGAACCGAAATGCCGTCTAACGCGATCCCCATTGAGGGAACCCATCGGCTCGTTTGGCCCGGCGCAACTCCGACGAACGAGACGCCGAGCGGCGACGTTTGGCTCACCGCGTGGTTGCATCCGCGGCACGGCGGCCAGCTCGATGTCGAACGAGCGCGCGCGTTGGGCGCAACGAGCCCACTGAAACGAACCTATTCCGATCGCGCGGCCTTCGCCAAAGCGACCGACGCCGACCCCGCCGATCTCGACGTGCTGCGAGGCTACTGCAAGAAGCATGGCATCGACGTGGTAGCGACGCATTGGCGCTCCGCGACGTTGACCGGCCCGATCGAAAAACTGATCGACGCCTTCGGCGCGACCGCGGCCATCTCCGCGCTGCCCGACGGGCGCCGCTTTCGCCATCGCTCCGAAGCGCTGTACGCGCCGGCGGAGATTGCGTCGGTGCTGCGCGGCCCGTTCGGCATTCTTGAGTGGCCGCGCTCGCATGCGGTCGGCGCGCTGCAGAACAGCGTGACGCCGCTCTCGGCAAAAGGTATTGCCGCGCGCTACCTGTTCCCCGACGCGGACGGCAGCGGCGTTACGGTCGGCGTGCTGCAACTCCGCGCGACCTTCGATGCGGACGACTTCGCGAAGTGTATGCAGTCGCAGGGCGTTACGGCAAAAACCCCGGTCGTCGTGCGCGTGGATAACGCCGAGCTTGCACACCAAATCGAGACCGCGAAGGATCTCGAGTCGGCGATCGATACGCAGATCGTCGGCGCGCTCGCACCCGGTGCCCAACTCGTGATCTACGCCGCACCCGATAACGAACGCGGCGTGCTCGACGGCATCCGCAAGGCGCTCTTCGATGAAGAGAACCGCCCAACGATCCTCTCGATCAGTTTCGGCATCCCCGAAGATCGTTGGACGCCGGTCGCACTCGAGATCCTGGACGAGCTTTTCACGGTCGCCGCGCTGCTCGGCGTGACGATTCTCTGCGCATCCGGCGACAAAGGCGCCCACGTTGACGTAAACGGCAAAGCGCAGGTGCTCGCGCCGGCGTCGAGTCCGTTCGCGCATGCCTGCGGCGCAACGCAAATTTCGCCCAACGATCCCTCGGCGGAGAGCGGCTGGGTAAATAGCGGCGGCGGCTTCAGCGGCCGCGTGCCGGTGCCGCCGTGGCAAACCACGGCAAGCGCGGTCGCGGCGCAGTATCAGGTTGCGCCCGGCCGAGGCGTTCCCGATATTGCGGCCGAGACCGTGCCCGGCTACATGGTTTACATCGAAGGTAAGCCGTTTGCGATGGGCGGAACGAGTGCGGTCGCGCCGGCGTGGGCGGCGCTCGTCGCGCGCATCAACCAACGCCTCGGAAAACCTGCCGGCTTCTTCGCGCCATTACTTTACGGCGCGTCAAACGCGCCGCTACGCGAGATCACCTCAGGCGGAAACGACCGCTACCAGTGTGCTCCGGGCTGGAATCCCTGTACCGGACTCGGCGTTCCTATCGGCGACGCGCTCGAGGCTGCGTTGCGATAGAACCCGGCGGCTCAGTGCACGACGAACTCGGCAGCGTCTTCCTCGAAGCTCGCGTGCGCCGTCTTTAATTTCTCGACTGCCACCTTCAGCTTAACGGTGTCGACGCCGGGTATCGCCGCAAGCTTGCGGTGAAGCTCGTCGATCGCTTGACCGTGCGCGCGTAGCGCCGCGCTTGCCTCTGATTTGGCATCAGCCATAACTAAGCCGATCCTTTCTGCGGCGTCGCCGCCGAACTGCTAGTGCCTTGATGTATCGCTTCGGCGTGCGCGAGAGCCTCTTTTTCGCTCAAGCGCGCGCCCTGCTCCATCCGCTGCGCGATCTCTTCGACGGAAAACGCCTTCGCTAGCTCTTGCATCAGGCGCTCGTGCCCGCGGCGCTCGGTATGTTGGCGCGCCTCGCCGCGGGCGCGAAAGAGCGCATCCGAGGATCCGGCCAGCAGCGCGGCGCGCTCGTAATCGCCGCTCAATGCCGCGAGCAGCGCGTGATTCTCGATGATTGCGGCCCGCCACGCGCCGCCGAACTCGGCCAACCGGCGCAGCGCTTCCGGCAAGTGCTCGCGTGCCTCGTCTAAATCATCCGCCGCGATCGCATAGGCGGCGAGATTCGAGAGCAGCAGCACGATGTATACCGAGTTGAGCTGCGCGTATGTTGGCTTCGCCTGCCGCGCCGCGTTGCGCGCCGCCTCGATGTTCCCGGCGACATATTCCAACTCGCCCAAGTTGAGCAAGGCGCTCGCGTGCGCTTCACTTCCCGGCCGCTCCAAGCGCGCAACCTCGCTGAACCGCTCGCGCGCAACATCAACGCTGCCGCGCAGAGCCGTGCTCACCGCCCACATCCGCAGAACCGACTTGTGCGCAAGGCGCGAGAGCCGTTCGGGAGTCGCGTAAGCCAACTCGAACGCGCCCTCGGCCTCGTCAAAGCGTGCGGCCACACCGTAAACCGCGCCGAGATTGCCGTAAGCGAGCGCGACCTCGCTGGGATCTTCGGTTCGCTGCGCCACCTCGACGGCGCGCGTCGCCATCGCTTCGCGCGCGGCGATCGGCTCTCCGCGCAGCCATTTCAGGATGACGCACCGGCGAAGCAGGCGCGCGTAAATCAGCGCACTCGGCATCGCCGCTTCCAGCTCGAGCGCGCTTTCGTACCAGCGCAGCGCCTCGTGCGGCATCGCGACGAGTTCGGGCCACTCAACGCCGGCTAAGAGGGTCAGCCCAGTTGGCGGATCGTGGCGCGCAACGATCGTCCAGTCGATCGCGGCGCGAACGTTATCCAGCTCGATCGTGAACCGCCGTTGCCATTCGAGATCCTCGAGTTCGACCGCCAGCGGCTGCAGCGAATCTACGAAGGTCGCGTAATAGCGCGCGTGCGTGCCGGCCAGTGCATCGGCTTCGCCGGTCTCGGCGAGTCGCTCGGTCGCGTACTCCCGGATTGAGCGCAGGAATCGGTAGCGGCGCTCCTCGCCGGAAGAATCCACGACAACCAGCGACTTATCGACGAGCGAACCGAGCGCTTCCAGCACCTCCCAGTCGTCGGAGCTTGCGGCGCAGATCGCCGCGGCGGCTTCCAGCGTCCAGCCGCCCGCGAAGATCGCGAGCCGGCGGAAGAGCGCGCGCCCCGGTTCGTCGAGCAGCTCGTAGCTCCAGTCGATCGTCGCGCGCAGCGCTTGATGGCGCGGCAGCGCGCTGCGATCGCCGCCGGTGAGCACGCGAAAGCGCTCGGTGAGCCGCTCGGTGAGCTGCCGCGGCGAGAGCAACTTGACGCGCGCGGCCGCCAGCTCCACGGCCAGTGGTATTCCGTCGAGATTTCGGCAGATCTCGGCAACGTACGGGGCGTTATCGTCGGTTATCTCAAAGCGTTCGTCGGCCGAACGCGCGCGGTCGACGAATAGCTCCCCGGCGCCGTACGAGCGTACCACCTCTGCCGTCGCCGTAAGCTCCGGCGGCGGCACCTCCAGCGACGGCAGGCGCAGCACTTGTTCGCCGGCAATGCTCAACGGCTCGCGGCTCGTTACGAGCAGACGAACGCCGGCGCATCCGCGCAGAAGCGCGGCGGCAACGCGGCGCGCCTCGTCGAGCAGGTGCTCGCAGTTGTCGAGAATCAGCAGCAGCTCGCGGCGCTCGAGATGGTTGCACAGCGTCACGAGCAGATCTTGATTCGGCGCTTCGCGCACGCCCAAGACCTTCGCAATCGTCGTCGTCACCAGCGCCGGGTTTGAGATCGGCGCGAGGTCCACCATCCACACGCCGTCCGGGAAGCGTTCGAGGATCTCGGCGCCGGACTGAATCGCGCACCGCGTCTTTCCCGCGCCGCCGGTCCCCGTAAGCATCACCAGGCGACTGTCGTTCAAGAGCGTTTTGATCTGAACGATCGTTTCGGCGCGACCCACGAACGAGGTGAGCTGTTGCGGCAAGTTGTTCGGAAACGATTCGAGCGACCGCAGCGGCGGGAAGCTCTCGATCAATCCGGCGGCGGCGAGTTGATAGACGTGCTCCGGTCGCGAGAGGTCCTTGAGGCGATGGGCGCCGAGGTTGCGCAGGTGCGCGCCTTCGAGCGCGGCGTCTTGTAGCAAGTCGGCGACCGTCGTGGAGATCAGCACTTGACCGCCATGTGCGATCGCCATCAGGCGCGCGACGCGATTGAGGGTCGGCCCGAAGTAATCGTCGTCCCGTTGCTCGGCGTAACCCGCATGTAGGGCCATGCGCACTCGAATCCCATCGACCGCTGAAAAATCTTCCGAGAGAATCGCGCGCTGGCCGCCCACGGCCGCGGCGAGGGCCGCCGGCGCCGTTGTAAAGGCGGCGCAAAACGCATCGCCGACGACCTTGAAGACGTAACCGCCGTGCCCCTCGATCGCCGAGCGTAGCAGTTCGTCGTGGCGCGCCAGCGCCGCCGACATCGCCTCGGGATTGCGCTCCCAACGGCGCGCGCTCCCCTCGATATCCGAGAAGAGAAAGGTCACGGTACCGCTCGGCTGGCGATCTGCAGAGCTCACCGTGGCATTTTTCTCTACACCACCGGTCGTGTCGGCAGCACCGCGATCGGCGTCTCTTCGACATCGTAAAACGTCTCAACGATCGGCAACGACGCGATTCCCTGCGTCGCACTCACCACGTCCGGCTGTTTGTCGGGTGGCAGTTGCGTGATGAGCTGCGCATACGGCTCTTGCGCCGGCACCTCGCTAAACGGCTGATATCCGACCTTAAAGCCGCTCAGCCAGCGCGAGATCGCGCCCATCGTCGCGCGATAGCGAATCCAACGGTGTCTCTGCCAGCCGGCCGCATCCGGTTCGCCGGCCGCCGCAAACACGTTGACGAGCGTGTCGCCCGCCTGCGTGCCAAGGCCAGTCATCGTCTGGATCGTCTCGGGCGGCATGTTGAGATTCAAACCGCCTTGATCGTCCGTCAAGCGGATCGCAACGATCCGGCTCGCATTGCCTGGGAGGCCGCCGAGCGTCACATCCTGCCACGATCGCGCCGCATCCAGAATCGATGAGGCAAACGCGAGTACTTTACCGCGCGCGTCGCCGCGATCGATCTTGTCCCACGGGTTCACCGTTCCGGGCGGCGCCGCGCTTTCGAGAAAGACCGCGCCCGGCACGTACTTGGCAAGGTCGGCCGTCTGCCCGAAGCGCATTCGCGATCTCCCCGCCTGCGGCGTCCCCGACGACGGCTCGCCGCCGAGCAGATCGATCGCAAAGGTCGGCCAGCGCGTTAACGGATTGTCGAAGAACTGGATCGGAAAGTTGCTGGTAAGGCCGCCGTCCGAAAACCAAATACGTTGCATCTTCCCCGTTGCGTCAAGCGCGTACAAAGGAATGGCGCAGAATAGCACGGGAAACGACATGCTCAAGCGGGTCCCCACGACGATCGGCACCTTGTCGGCCGCCGGAAAACGATAGTACGTGCCGTCCGTGACCAGATCCGTCTGCTTGCCGAACTGCACCATGTGGTCGACGACGCTGGTTGAGAAGAAGTGCCCCAAATCCTCCGCGCGGAAGTAGATAGAGGGCCGCCGCTTGCCGTCATCGTCTAGGTCCGTCGCGGTGTCCGAAACTTGGCTAATGCAGTTGTCCGGATCGAACGGAAGTGTCAACGGCCTGCCCAGCGTGAGGCACGTCGTAACCATGCGAAAATCGATGCTGCGCTCGTCGGTATCGGGCGTGTGCCAGGGCGGATGCGGCGCGCTCCAAAGGTCGCCGAAGGTGAGCGGCTGGCTCGCCGGGCGGCCGGCGGTCTGTGCGATGAATGCCTCCAGCCAGTTGAAGAGCGGCGGGACTTGGTTGGCCTCAAGCGTCGTAACGTCGGCAACGTTCGCAAGCTTCGCGCTCGCGGCACTGCTATACCCGTGGCACCAGCCGAAGCTGTTGCGATCGAGAACTGCGATTACGCGATACGCAAACCAAATTACGACGAATATCAGCGACGCGATTATCCCGAAAAGCGCCGAGACGAACAGCAGACGCGAGAACGCGACCGGCGTTAACGGCGAACTTGCCCAAGAGAAGGCCCCGAGAATGATCGCGAACGTTAGCACCGGAATCCAAACGTACCGGAAGAACAGCGCGAGGAGCAGTTGCAGCGTCTTCGTGACCGCGGAGGCGTTTCCAATCGGAATCAGCGCGATCTCGAGCAACGTGCGCGCTTGAGGATCGGCGGCGAAGAGCGCCTGCAGGTTTCCCTTACCTCCGAGAAAGCCGGGAAGCTTCGCCAGCTCGGCGTAGCCCGCGCCCGTGCCGGAGAGGCGGCGGCGATACTCCGCCGCCGCGGTAACCGAAGCGGCGATCGCACCCACCGACGTCCCGCCGATATTCTTTAGGATGTAGGCTGTCGCGAGCTGACAGATGGCCGTCGGGTAAACGACGCCGCTCGTCACCCCGCCCTTCATAACTACATCACAAAACCGGCGCGTATCGAGTCCGGCAAAACCGCCCATGGCTTACCTCCGATTTACGCTGCAAATCGTATCGGCTTCAAATACCGCGCAACAGGCACAACGACCCGCACGAATGCGTCTGCCGGCTACGGCGCCGGGGAACTGGCGGGCGCCGGCAACCCGGCGTTGAGTGGAAGCGGCTGGTCGAGTTGTGGAGTCTGCGATGACTGCGCAGGATCGGGCGAGAGAGTCGGGCAGGACGACGCGCCCTGGGCGACCTGAGGCTGTAGGTTGGCCAACTTGCCGCCGACGACTCCATCGCACGGCTTTATCGCGAGCGCGGCCGTGTACGCGGCGGTCGCCCCGGTTGCGTCGCCCGCGCTCGCCTTGACGTTGCCGAGGATCTCGTAGGCAAAGAAGTTGTCCGGATTCGCTCGATCAACCGCTAGTGAGGCTGTTTCGTCGGCGACGCTCTCGAGTGGGCGTCCAAGCTCGGCGTAGGCAGCACCGCGGATTCGCAGTCCGAATGCATCGTGCGGAACGCCGGCGATGACCGCCGTTTCATCGGTGATGGCGTCCGCAGGGTCGCCCGAATAGTAGCGGGCCGCACCGCGAACCTGAAGCGCGAAGACCAAGTTTGGCTTGAGTTGTAAGCTTGCGTCTTCATCGCTAATAGCGTCCTCATAGCGCCCAAGCAAATACTCGGCCTCGCCCAAGGTTGCGACCGAAACGGCATTCTTGGGATCGAACGCGACCGCGCTCTTCGCATCCTCGAATTCGCCATTGAAATCGCCCAAGCTGGCGCGCGCCCAACCCCGATTCTGATAGGCGTTCACATCCTTAGGATTGAGCGAAAGTGCGGCGTTGGAGTCGTCGATCGCGTCCTTCCAATCGCGGAGGTGACCGCGTGCCCAGCCGCGATTCATGTACGCAACCGATGCACTCGGGTCGATAGCTAAAGCGGCCGTTTCGTCGTCGATCTGTCCTTGCCAATCGCCGAGTCGGCCGCGTGCAAATCCTCGATCCTCGTATGCGATGAAAGCCCGAGGTTGGAGCGACAATGCGGTATTTTGATCTGCGACTTCGCCCGTCCAATCGCCGAGTTCGCCGCGTGCATGTCCCCGATCGATCCACGCATCGACGTTTCTCGGGGCGATTGCCAACGCGGCATTCTCTTCGGCCAGCGCCTTGTTCCAGTCACCAGTGCGGCCCACTGCCAGCCCGAGATTGATGTGGGCGTTAACGTTGCGGGGATTGATTTTGATTGCGGCCTCTTCGTCCTGAATCTCACCGGCAAGGTCGCTGAGCTTGCCGCGTGCCGTTCCACGATTCGAATATGCGATCGAGTCGGTTGGGTCAAGGGCCAACGCCGCGGACGTATCGTCCACCTCGCCCTTCCAGTCGCCGAGCAACCCGCGCGCCCAGCCGCGACTAACGTATGCTTTTGAACTGTTCGGGTCCAACGCTAGAGCGGCGTCTTCATCCTCGACCGCGCCTTTCAGATCGCCAAGACGGCCGCGGGCCACGCCGCGATAGACGTAGGCGTCGGCGCGCGGCTCGATCGCTAAGGCGGCCGTCTCGTCCTCGACCTGTCCTTTCCAGTCGCCAAGGCATCCGCGCGCCTGACCTCGATAGATCCAAGCGGTAGCGTCGCGGGGGTTCTGCTGCAAGAGTACGTTCGCAAGCGCGATAACCTGGTTGAAATTACCCGCACGCTCGAGGTCGGCCAGGCGTTGATGCTCCAGCGCGTCAGTGGGAGCGCCTACGCCGCAGGCGATGACGAGCAAAGCTACCACTACGGCTGACGATCCAGCCTTTCGTTTCATGTAGGGCCATCCTAACATCGCAAACCGTAAGCAGCCGCGCCTCGCGCCACGCGTTTACGGTTTGTCTAGCAAGCTGCCAATCGCTTAACTCTACCGCATACGAGCCGCCCTGGCCATAATACGAGGTACTTGGCCAAAACGGCTAGCGTAGCTACCTCGCGCCCTCCGCGAATTCGCGGTTGGAAAGGACGGATTTCGAATGCTCATGTTCCTCCATGCCCTCGCGTTTGCGCTGGGTCTCTGCAACGGCATCGGCGGCGATTACGGTCACGAGGCTTCCCCCGGCTACGTCCAGAGCACCGACGGCGGCGAGAGCATGCCGATGGATGGCGGCGGCACCATGCCCGCGTAACCCAGGCCGCGATTTGGCGCGGCGGCGGGGCCGGGACCGTCGTCGCGCTAATCTATCTGGCTATGGCCAGGAAACAGCTCGCCGCTGCCGGCTGGTGCGATGAGATGCGCGCCCTGTATAAGCGAGGGGAGTTTCTCGCTGCCGGCGACGTTTACGATGCGGCGATCGCCTCAGGCGCCGCGCCTGCTTACGAAGCGCAGCTGCTCGCGGCACGGATTTTGCTCAAACGCGACGAGAATCAGGCGGTCGCGTTTCTCATCCGCCATCCACCTAAAGCGAATGCTTTGCGCGAACGCTTCGGCTGGACTACGCTGCTCGCAGTCGGGTACGCGCGGATGCGCGACTTCGAGCGCGCCGATCACCATTTCGAGATCGCGCGCGGACTCGTTCGCACGCCGCTGCATCGAGCCGCCCTCGCATATCAGGTCGCCCGTCGTTACATGCTGGAAGGCCGGCTCGTCGATGCGCGCCGCTCCGCCGGCGAAATGTCGTGCGACAAATCGTTAGCGACGCGCATCAAAGCCGAGTGTCTCGAGTCGTTCATCCTTAGCCAAGAAGAGCGTTACGCGGAGGAAGCCGAGCGCGTCATCCGCGCGCTCAAACTCATCGGTAAGCGCCGGAACGAGCATCTCGAGGAGTGGTTTCACGCCGTGCAAAACCTGGCGCTGCTCGGGCGCGAACTACCCTGCCCCGAAGCCGTCGAGTTGGCCAAGGCCGAGGTCGGCGAAGATATCGTGTGGCCGGTGGATTTTGCCGCCCAACGTTTCCAAGCACTCAAAGCCGTCGGCTGGTCGTGCGCCTTGCGTGGCGATCTTTTAGGCTGTTTTCGTTATCTGCGCGCGGCAGAGCGCACCCGGCCGAGCATCGCTTTCGAAGCAATCGTTTTGCTGGATCGAGCGTATTTCGCGCGCATCGTCGGCGAGACCAACTGGGCGAACAACGAGGTCGCCAAGGCGGAGACCCTCTTCGACCGCATCGATTGGAACGAGACGCCGGGCGAAGAGCGCCTGGGCTTGCTGCTGATGGCCGAGACGATGGCCGAATATAACGCAGAGAAGGCGCACTATTATCTCGCGCGCTACAAAAATCTCGATCGCATCCGCTCGAGCGTGCTGCTCATCGCCTTCGACCATCGCTGCGACGCGTTGGCCGCCTATAGCGAAGGCTTCGTGAAGTTGAAGAGCGGTGCGCCTGGGGCCGAGGAAGCCTTGCGCAGAGCGTGGATCGTCTTCGACCGCATTGGGTATGATTGGCGCGCCGGACGCACGGCATTAAGCCTGCGCGAAGCGACGAACAAAGACCGCTGGCATCATCTTGCCGAGGACAAACTCGAAGCGTATCCGCGTTCGTGGCTCGCGCGCGAAGTCGTCCGGCGCGCCGAGCCGCCGGCGAGAAGACCGGTAAAGTTGCCGCCGATGCAGCGTAAAGTGCTCGACATGCTCTGTCAGAAGATGAACACGAAAGAGATGGCGGCGACGCTGGAGTTGAGTCCGCACACAATCCGCAATCATCTTAAAGCGGTCTTCCGCGCGTACGACGTCAACAACCGTGTGGCGCTGATCGCGGAGATCGCGCAGCGAGGCGAACTGCCCGTTAACGCGTAGGCGTTAGGTCTCCAAAAATCGCGCTCACGTTACTCGTAGTCGGCGTTTACGGCAAGCCCTTGTCCGTTCGTTGACCCTGTGGTATTTTAGGGGCTAGCCAAACGGCTAGTTCGCTAAATCAGGCAAGGGGAGGCACCGCGCCTATGGTCTCCTCGGTGGTTTCGTCTAATGTTCGCGCAAAGGCCAAGGTTGGTACCGCGCGTAGCAACGCGTTGCTCGTTGCGTTCGGTTTGCTGTGCTTCGAGTTCGTGCTCGTCGCCCTACTTGGGTATGGTTTGGCTCTTCGGAGCGGCCAGCCGCCCGCGCTGGTGCTGCGATCGGAAGGCGCGCATTCGAGGCTCGCGCAGATCGTGTGCGACTCGACGCACGGCGCGACGCAGCTCGTACCCTTTAAGTGCAACGACGCGATGGACGCATCGCAGGCCAATCTCGCCCTGCAAGTCCGACTCTGGCAGGGAGTGCGCGCATCCGAAACGCTCGCCGCCGTCACGCGCGACGGTAAGCCGGTCGCCGTGAAGATGGGGGCTGACGGTTGGAATGCTAAGCGCTTCGACGTTATCGATTTGATCGACAAGCTCGTGCTGCTGTCGCTCGCGGTCTTCATAATCGCGCGCGGCCGTGGACGGCTCGCGCTGCTTGGGGGCCTCGCACTCTACGGCATCGCCGCCGGCGCGGGAATCCGCCCGGCCATCATCGACATGCCGGCACCGGTCGCCGTTCTCGTTCACTTCGCGCAGCAAGCGCTGCTTGCGGCCGGCTTGTTCAGCTTGACCTTGCTCGCCATCGACATGCTTCATACCGCACCCAGCCCCGACGGCGGCAAGCGCGTTAGCCCCAAGACGCTCGAGTTGATATGGTGGGCCGGCGCTGCGCTCGCGCTGGCGGTCTTCTTTGCCTCCACGTATCGCGCGGTGGTCTATCCGTTCGTCAACTCTCTGACGTGGATCGGCATCAGCACGCATCTTCCCGCGAACGACCACTTCGCGCGACTCTACCTCTTTATGCCGCCGGCGCTCGCCATGATACTTCCAGTCATCGTGATGGGCTTCGCGGTCGCGCGCGCCTCGCGTGAGAACGCCCCGTTCTATCGCTGGATCTTCGCCTCGACGGGTTTTGGCCTGCTCGGCACGACGATCTGGCTGCTATATACCGCGAAGGCTGCGGCTCCGGAGCTCCATGCGATCGTACTCACGCAGGTCGTTATGGGCGCGGGGTACGCCTACGCCTTTACCCGCCGGCGCTTCGTTGACGTCGCGTTCGTCATCAATCGCGCCGCGGTACTCGGCGTGATCGGCGTCATCATCGCGGCGATCGTCGTCGGTCTCGACCGCTGGATAGATCCGCGCGTTGAGACCGTCTCGCAGTCGGCGTCGTTGCTCGTGCTGAACTACGTCATCATTTTGGCTCTCGGGCTCTCGGTGCGCATGTTGGAGCCGCCCGTCGAGTGGCTCGTCGAGCGATTGCTCTTCGTGCGGCGCTATCGCATTAAACGCGGACTTGCCGAGCTTCGCGACAGCGCCGGCGTGGCCGAATCGGCCGACGGTTTCATTCAGACCGTCACGCAGCAGCTGCGCACGCTCGTCGGCGCGCGCACCGTCGCGCTCTACGAGCAAAAGGGCGACCAACTCGTCCCGATCTACATCGCTGCCGGGGAGAACGAGAGCTCACCCAACCTCAAACCGCTCGAGAAAGACGACGCAATCAGCCGGCGCATCAGCAGCTCGCAAGACCCGGCCGAAGCCCGCGGTCTAACGACCGAGCTTCCGCCCTCGGCCGTCGCGTTCCCGATGCGGCTCGCCGGCCATCTCATTGGCGCGGTCGTCGTCGAGCGGCAATCGGAACTGGATCCCTACGATCCAGATCTCCGCGCGCAAGTTGGACGATTTGTTACCGAGTTCACGGCGACGCTGTTGTATCTGCGCTCCCTACCGGTTCGTGTACCGCGTGCCGCGCCAAGAGCCCCCGTTTCCGCGGCAGCGGGACGGGGGCTCCCCGCCCGCTCCGCGTCATAGCATAGCCTGCTCCGAACTTGTCGAGGGTCGAAAGATGAGCGCAGTCGAAGGCCGGACACCTGCAAAAAGGAGTACGGGTGTGCTCTCTTTGCAACGCGACGCGCTGTCGTATTACAGTTCAGTCTTATCGTTAATCGCCGCGTCTTTTGAAGGCGTCCCCGTGGTGTGGGCGACCTATCCCAATCCGAAAGATCCGCCCGTTTTCCACGGTCCGCTGCGAGAGCAAGCTCACGTCGTGCTGAGCGACCCCGCCTTTGTTGCGCTGAGCGATGCCGCACTTGCCATGCTGAACGAAGTCGAAACGCAACGAGGGCGCGTCGACGTTGATGGGCGAACCTACTACGCACTGCAGCGTCATACGCTGGAATGGCTGGCCGGCCACGACCACGCCGTCGAGTTCCACTCGTGGACGCCGATCGCGAAGAATCCGCTCGCACTGCGTTACGCTCGGATTCTGCTTGAAACGGGCAGTGACGGCCGCGGCCCAAGTCCCAAGAGCACCCGCGATGCCGCCATCGTACTGCGCGCGTTGCTGCGCGAACGGGGCTTGCGCGCGATTCCGCTGCTCGATGGAAACGGCGGCGTCACCCTTTACATTCCGTTCGATGACGCGCCTAACTTTGAGGACGTGCGCCGTTGGCTCCACACCCTTGCCAACGACGCCGCGGCCCGCTATCCGGACCTCTTTGCCACCGAGCCCAACGGCGCCGGCGGCTCGCGCGTGCACGTGCACGTACGGAACAACGCGCCCGGACTCTTTAGCGCGCTGCCATACAGCCTGCGCGGCCCCGACGGCCGCTGCGCCGTCGCACCGGTCACGTGGGACGAGCTCGCCGACTTCTCGCCGGACCATCTGCAGATTGAGAGCGCAAAACTCCTCGACCGTATCGCCGAGCGCGGCGACCTCTTCGCCTCGCAGCGCGACACGATCCGGCCGCAGCGCTTCGCCGCCCTTGCCAAAGTCGTCGCAACCGACGACGCCCCGAAAGAAGAGCCGCGAGGGCATGTACTGCGCGCTGCGCTCGAGATTTTAGTCGACGGTCATTCACGCAGCGCCGAGGATCTACTGAAAGAGGGCATCGCCCGCGGTTTGCTGCCCGCCTCGACGTCGTACCGCTACGTCTACAACGCGCTCGTCCAATATATAGAACGCAACGTTGCGCGCCGGCGCAAACCGGCCGTCATCCAAAATCCCGATCGCACCTTTCGGATCAACGAGCCGCTCGACGACTGGCCCGACGTGGATCTTCCGCCCGTGCCGCCGCCCGGCGATGCAACCAAAGCGCTCATCGCGCGCCTGCGCGCGACCGTCTCCGGCACCGACCCCGCGGCGTGGGAAGTCGCCGTCTGCGACGCCTTCGCGCATCTCGGCTTTCGCTCGATGCACCTCGGCGGCCACAAAGTGCCGGACGGCTATGCCGATGCATGCCTCGGCCCACTCGGTTATCGCGTCATGCTCGAATGCAAGACCGGCGCGGGCGTCGTTCCCCACCCCGACGTCGCCGAAGCCGCGAAGTGGACGGATGAATACAACGCCCAGTTCAATGCGCTCGTAGGCCCGGGATTTCCCGAAGAAACCGAACTCCACGCCGAGCTGCTAGCACACCGCGTGAGCGCCTGGACGGTCGACGATCTGGTCACCGCGCTCGACCAGCGCCTCGATCTAGTCGAGTTGCGCGTCTGCTTTGCCCCCGGTTACGCGGCCGACGCCATGCTCGACATTTTATGGGAGCGCGCCCACGGCGAACGCAAACGCGTCTTATTCGCTGCCGAAACTATCGCCGGCGAAGGTTGGGCCACCCAAGTTGCAAGTGGCGCCCAAGCCGATCCCGACAACGCTCCGCATTTGACGATCGATGCTGCGATGCTGCTCGTGCAAGCAGCCCTCACACGCGCAAACGCCACCCGCGCCTGCACCCGCGGCGAGGTTAAACTGGCGTTCGAGCATTTGACGGACCCGATGCTTGCGACGGCAACCTGGTTAGATGAAGTCAACCCAACGATAGTAATCGTTAAGGTCGCGCCACCCGTGCGCTAGGCCAACCAAGCACCATCCGGCGCGAGCAGCAACCTAGCTTTACCTCGGTCGAGAAGGGTGGTAACATAATAACCCCCGCTGAGGCGGGGGACCGGAGGATTCTATATGTTTAGAATCGGTTCTATTTTGCTTTTGGCGTCTTTATGTGCCGGGGCCGCTTTCGCACAGTCCGTTTCGCGCACGGTCTGCTCGGAGCGCCGGCACCAGTGTGTCACCTACTTCTCGGACGGTACGAGCTATACGTCGCAGTACTATCCGTACCAACACACTGCAACGACGACCGCGCCCACAAGCAACACCGCGCACCCTCAAAACGATCGGTATCTCCGCGCGAGCATCTATCTAAACCCCAACACCACCACGGGGCCAAACGGTTACCCGCAGCAATGCAACTACAACGCCTACCTGCAAACGTATCAGTGCCGCAAAAGGTGAGCGCTTTCACCGTGCTGCTCTGCGTCGTGCCGGTCAGCTCGTGGCTCGCGCAACGCCGTCGGTTGATCCGCATCCGCCGGCGATCGAAGAAACCCGCGAGCGCGCGAGTCTACGGTCCCGCAATGGTGCCGGCCTTGGTATAATCATTCCGGCACCACCGGGAGGTTTCTAGATGGTAGTTTTGCCAGTCATCGATACCGGCTGTACCCGCCGGCATCGCATGTATACGCGCAGCCGCTGCGATCTCGACCGAGTGGCTCTTTACGGGTTCAGAAGTTGAAAAGGCTCGCCGAACCGCACGGGGTTGGTTGAACCTGGTATTGCGAGCCCACGGGACTCGACGTCACCGCCGCGCCGCTAATCGACGGCGAATTCGGGTTATACGACGGCGTTGAAGAGAAGAGATGCTTGGAATGATCGTCGACGAGGGAGCCGAACGTGAGACCGGCCGGAATCGAAGCGCCGTTCGGCGCCGTAGACGGAACCCCCGACAGGTTGTTGACGAAGCATCCGTTTTCGTACCAGGCCGGCTGATTCCAAAGGTATCGCGAACTCGGTTGCAACGGATGCAACCGGTACGGAAGAAGCGTCGTTTCCATATCGCGTTCGGCCGGCTTCGGCCGCGCGTCGACGTGGAACGGTACCCGGAACGAATCTGAGCCGGAGCGGCCTTCGGCAGCGCGCGGTGGCGGCAAATGCGAAACGGGCGTGCCACGCAAGACGGGCGTCGGTGCCCCGAGGGCTACGACCGGCGGCAGAAGCGCCAATGCGATCGCACTGGCCAGGACCAAAGTGCGGATCATGCCCCAGACCTTCTCTCCCTGTCACCTCGAGCCCCTCGACTCGGCTTTGACTACGCTCAGCCTCTGTCGAAGGGTCGAAAGCTGACCGGTCTTTCATGTCAACTGTTTTCGTTGACTTTCTCGTAACGCGCGAAGTACCATAACGTCATGGAGGTGCGTCGCTGGAGTCCGATGATCGACCCCTTTACCGCGCCAAAAGACGCCGGCGCGCTTGCCGACGTTCACCCGTTGCTTGCGCGGATGGTGGCGGCGTACGGTCATAATCCGACTGCCCGCCTGCTCGACGTGGACGCGGCGATGCTTACGCGTTGGAAGCGTGGTGCAAAGATTAGCCCGGCGATGTCTCACCGCATTTTTGACCTCCACGCGGTATTGGCGCGCGCTCTCCAAGTATTCGCGCCGGAAGTTGCGACGCAGTGGCTGGTCGGACACGAACCCTTTCTCAATGAGGCACGGCCGATCGACGTGCTCGGCGCGCGTGGATCCGCGCCACTTATCGAAGCGCTCGATGCAATTGCTGCCGGTGCATATGCGTGATTCTCTATCGCGTCTTTCCGCTCGACGTAGGCGCTCGGGCGTCTGAGCCGGGAGGCGCGCTCTTCGTGCCGCGGGGTGGCGCCGGACGCATCGCAAATCCCGACCTCTACCATGAACTGTACCTAAGCAGCACTGCCGTTGGCGCAATAAGCGAAGCCTTCGGCCGCCTCGATACCTGGACGCCGGCGACGTTAGCGAGACCGGATCTCCCGTATGCTCTCGTCGCCTACGAACTCCCGGATCGAGCCGCGATCTGCGACCTGGACAATGCGGGCCGTCTCTTATCTTACAGTTTGCAGCCTTCCGATGTCGTCGCGCGCGAGCGCCAGGTTACGCAAGCTTGGGCGGCACGGATCTTTCGAAGCGAGAGGTGGATTGGCATCGCCTGGTGGTCGCGCTACGATTCCCGATGGAAGAGCCTGGGTCTGTGGAACCGCAAGCAGTTGCGGCTCAAGCGAGATCCGGAGGTCCTGTCCGTGGAGCACGCGGCAGTTCAAGAGGCGGCGGCACTGCTGCCGCGTCACCTAGTCTCATCCAGACCTTCCCGGGTTAAATAGCGGCCACCAATGCCGCCGGCATGGCTTGCAGATCGGAAAGCCAGTGTCCATACTGCGACATCGTCGGTATCTCGTCCGAAGGTAGCGGCAAGCGCTGTGAGAAGGCGATCGCGTAGACCGGCTTACCGGGATCGCTGAAGAAATAGACGACGACGTATTCGCTCTCGGACCAGTCGGGAGTTTGAAGCACTAAGCGCGTCGCGGCCGCAGCCTGGTGCGAGCCATGAGTGGGAGCGATCCATACCGGACGGTCGGCGGGCCCCATGTCGGCTTGCACCACCGACATGTAGCTGCGGATCGCTCCCGTGAGCGACGAGTTGTTGTAGCGCAGGATCGTGATCATGTTCTGCCAGTTATCGAGGCGCTCTCCGGAGCGCAAAAACTCGGTCTTGCTCCTGGCTGCGTTCTTGGCGGACCACGCCCGGCAGTACGCTTGATGGTCGACCGTCACGCACGGCGCCGCGGCCGCGGCGGCGAGGGGTAGTGCGGCCAAAAGGATCGCCGCGCGCGAAGCGTGTCTTAGGAACCTCACGGTTGAGCGATGCCTCCGCTCCCGGACGCGACGCTGGCGCTTACCGGCGCGGGCGTGGGGTCGGCGTGGAC
>JBAPZS010000103.1:0-5383 GCA_049285355.1 Candidatus Cybelea sp.
GCTCGTTCGCGACGTGGTTTCGATCGGGCGATTCGCGCACCATCGCTGGTGGCAGTGGAATGCCGCACCGGCGGACGACGAGGCGGTCGATCGGGCGCTTGCGGCGGTGCGAATCGGCGCCTTTGCGCAGCGGCTCTTCTCGACGCTGAGCGCCGGCGAACGCCAGCGGGTTTGGATTGCGCTCGGTCTCGCACAAGAGACGCCGGTCCTGCTGCTCGACGAACCGACAAGCCACCTCGACGTCGGCGTGGCCCACGAGATTCTTGGCCTGCTTCGCAAGCTCACAAAAGAAGGGAAAGCCGTCGTCTGCGCGCTGCACGATATCAATGAGGCGGCTGCGTATGCCGACAAAATTGCGCTGTTGGGTGACGGAAAGCTCCTTGCGATGGAGTCCCCCGATGCGGTGCTGACCGAACCCCTGCTATTAGAGGCTTATGGGATTGCGTTCGCGCGGCGGAGCGCGCTCTTACCCTTGCGCTGACGTACGGGCATCCTGCGGACCGAGCACGCGAATCGCAAGAATCGCAAGATCGTCGCGGACGTGGTTCCCGCTGAGGTCTCGCACCTTTTCCACGAGCTCGTCCGCCAGGCGCTGCGGTTGGACACTGGCATGCTCGACCAGCTTCATCGCGCCTTGATCGGATAGCTGTTCGCCGTCTTTGTTGCGGGCCTCCGTCAAACCGTCGGTCGCCAACACGAGCGTATCGCCGGGTTCAAGGTCGACGCTCTCCTCGGTGAACGGTTCCTCCATCACGCCCAAGACCGGTCCGGTTACCGCGAGTTGCACGACGCCGTCGCGGCGACGCACGAACGCGGTATCGTGTCCGGCGCTGGCATAGACCAAGTGAAACGTATCGGTGTCGAGCACGCCGACGAACATCGAGACGAAGAGGTACGGATCTCCTACTGCCTTAGAGAGTACTTCGTTGAACTCGCTGAGAATCGCGCTCGGCTCGGTGTGGCGCAACGCAATCGCGCGCACCATGAACCGGATGAAGGCCGTCAGCACGGACGCATCGACGCCCTTGCCGCTGACGTCTGAAATGAGGATCAGCGCTTTGCGATCCGAAAGGCGATAGACGTCGAACACATCTCCACCGACGGCCAGGCGGCTTGTCGCCGACAGGTAAGCGCTGCCGACGTCGCAGTGCGGCAGCGAGGCAGACTCGCTGCGGAAAGCCTGTTGCAAAACATCCGTAACGGCACGTTCTTGTTCCAGCTCGCGATTCAGGCGCGAGCTGTAGGCATTCAGGACGATGGCGAAGAGCCCGAACGCAAGTACCCACGAGGCGCGCATGTACGCCGAACGGTCGAGCTCCTGCTGCGTTCGGCGAGCGAGTTCGCCGTCCGTCGCGATGAGCGCGCGGCGGATCGCGGCCGCCGTCACCATCTCGTAGTCCGCGTAAAGTTTGTTTCGCTTGTCGAGCTCTTGCAAGCGCTCGTGAGGATGCGCGAGGACCGGTGCCGCTACTCGGTTACGCCACGCGACCTGGAGCTGCTCGTAATCGTCGAGCAAGCCGCCGACGCCTTGAACTTCGCGTTCGTCGAGCGTTCGACGGATCTCGTCTTCTTTAGCGTCGTATCCCACCACGGCGGAGCGATACTGAGCCGAATAAAACGGATCGCGCGTCAATGCATAACCACGCAACGAGTTTTCTTCGACGATCTGCAGGCGCAGCAGCTCCTCGAGGTCGATCTCCCCTTGTTGAAGTTGCGATTGATGGGCGAACGCAACTGCAATCTGCTCGCGCGTCTCAAACGCGCCCTCAACCGCAACGGCTAAGGACAATATTAAAAACGCCATCAACAGCATGGTCCCCGTGGCGCTAACGATCGGCCTATCTTTCATAAAGGCCTCGCGGGGGTGCAGTCGAAGAACGGCGGGCCGTGCACAGCCGAGTCGATTCCACGATCTTTAAGTCCTACGACGTTCGAGGCGTTTATCCGTCCGAACTCAACGAAGAGATGGCATATGCCATCGGCCGGTGCTTCGTTCCCCTCGTGAGCCCGGAACGCGCTGTGGGGAGTACGGTTGCCGTCGGACGCGATATGCGCCCGTCCGGCGAGGAGCTTTCCGAAGGTTTTGCCCGCGGCGCGGCGGAGGCGGGAGCCGACGTCGTGGATATCGGGCTGGTCTCCACCGATGCGCTCTATTTTGCCGTTGGGAGATACGGGCTCGACGGCGGCGTGATGATCACGGCTTCTCATAACCCGGCGCAGTACAACGGGATGAAGTTCACTCGCGCGCAGGCCCAGGCGATATCACTCGACACGGGTCTAGCGACTATTCGCGACCGGTTGCTCGCCGACGATATGCCGCCGAACGCAACGCGGAGCGGGAGCCTGACGACGCGCAGCGTTCTCGACGACTTTGCCGAGCACTGCCTCTCGTTCATCGATCGTACCCGTGTGAAGCCGTTGCGGATTGCCATCGACGCGGGTAACGGTATGGCCGGAGAGACCATCCCTCACGTCTTCAAGAGTCTGCCGTGCGAGATCGTGCCGCTCTACTTCGAGCTGGACGGGAGCTTTCCAAATCACCCGGCGAGCCCGATCGAACCGGAGAACATGATCGATCTGCAGGCCGCCGTCCGGAAAGGCTCGTGCGACCTCGGCGTCGCCTTCGATGGTGACGCGGACCGGATGTTTTTGGTCGACGAAACCGGCGCACTCATCGACGGGAGCACCGTAACGGCGTTGGTCGCGCTCAACACGCTCAAGAGGTTTCCCGGCGCGAAGATCCTGTACAACGTCATCTGCAGCCGTAGCGTTCCCGAGCTTATCGCGCGGGCCGGCGGCATTCCCGTTCGTTCGAAGGTGGGCCATTCGATAATCAAAGCCGTGATGCGAGAGGAGGACGTCGTTTTTGGCGGCGAGCACAGCGGTCATTTTTATTTTCGCGACAACTGGTACGCGGACTCGGGAATGATCGCGCTTCTCTCATGTCTCGAACTTTTCAGCCAAGCCGGTAAGCCCGTCAGCCAAGTGATCGCTCCCATAGATACGCGCTTTGGCTCGGGAGAGATCAACAGCACCGTCGCAGACGCTGCGGGTAAACTCGCCGAGATCGAACGTCACTACGCGGGCGCCGAGATCGATCGGCTCGATGGTTTGACCATCTCGTACGCGAATTGGTGGATGAACGTGCGTCCTTCAAATACCGAACCGCTCTTGCGTCTCAACGTCGAGGGCGACACGAAGGCGCTTATGGAAGCGCATCGCGACGAAGCGCTCGCGCTAATTCGCCGATGAGCAGGGGCGCGGCCCGCGGCGCCGTCGAATAATTCAGGCGGAATGTCCAGACGGCTGCTCGGGCCCGGTTTCGTTGCGGTTGGCGATGGAACGTCGACGTTCGGACGCTTAGCAATCGAAAACGGCCGTATCGCCGGCGTGCTGGCTGCCGATGGACCAGCCGACTGTCCTCTGCCCGCCGGTACCACGATCGCGCCGGGGATGATCGACGTACACACCAATGGTGCCGGGGCCGAACCTTTTAATCGCGATCAGGGAAACGCCGTCTCGGTCGCCGGCGCCGCGTACGCACAGACCGGCGCAACCGGCTTCGTCGCGACCGTGATGACGGCGCCTTGGGAATCGATGCTGCACGCCGCGTCGGAGATCGTCGAAGCGGCAAATCAGCTCGAGGAGGAGCCACCCGCCGGTGCCCGCTGCCTCGGCGTCCACTTTGAAGGCCCGTTTCTCAATCCCAAGTTCCGCCGCATCCATCGCCACGAGTGGCTGCTCCCCGCTAACGCGAGCCGCGCGCAAGAGATGGTGGATTCGTGTAAGGGCGCCTGTCTGCTGGTAACGATGGCGCCGGAGATCGACGACGCGACCGAGGCGCTGCGCGTTTTCTTAGATAATGGGGTCGTCGGCTCGGCCGGGCACACCAGCGCTCGCTACCGCGAAGGGATGCTGGCAATTGGACTGGGCTTTCGCTCTTTAACGCACGCCTTCAACGGCATGCCGCCGCTCGATCACCGGGACCCGTCAATTCTGGCCGCCTTCATTCAAGACCGGCGCACGCTGGTACAAGTCATCTGCGACGGCTTTCACGTCTCGCCGGTGATGATCGACATCCTGCATCGGACGCTTGGTGACCGGCTCGTTCTCGTGACCGATGCCATGCCGGTGGCGGATCCCGGGTATCACATCGAAGGGGGTGTCGTGCGCTCGGCGGACGGAACGATTGCCGGCAGCGCGCTGCGTATGGATGTCGCATTGCGAAACTACATGTCATACGCCCAGATTCCGTTCGCGCAGGCGATCGTAGCCGCCACGTATGCACCGGCGCGGCTGATCCGGCACGAATCCGAGTTGGGGCGAATCGCCCGCGGCGCGCGCGCCGACCTCTCGTTCTGGGATAAGGACTATCGCGTCATTGCGACGATGGTCGCCGGAAACTTCGTCTACAACCGCATCGAAGTCGCGGCGTAATCGGTCTCACTTTGCGCGGCGGCATCGCGCAGGGCCGAGCGTAGCATCGCGATGGCGGCATACAGCACTACGAGGATCACCAGCCAGCGCACCGCGACCAGCGGGAGCGATTTTACGATGTAGGCGGCTACCAAAACTCCTGGAATTCCGCCCAGCGTCAGGCCCATCAGGGCGCGCATCGAGATAGCATCGAAGCGAAGGAAGCGCAGGCTCGCGATCGGCATCAAGAACGCGCAGGATCCCATCATGATCGGAAAGGCCGCGATCGGGCTCATCCCGAGCAGGCTCACCATGATCATGCAGGGTGCGTACAAACCGATCCCGATCGTCATCAGCGCGCCTAGGCAGAAGTTTATCGCCACCCCGATCCAGAGACGCGTGCCTTCAAGGGCCAGCGCGTTTCCGGTCAGGCCGAACTGGCTTCCCTTGAGGTTCGTCGTAAAAAAGAGCAGCGCCGCCACCAACAGCGCGACCCCCATGCCGATCTGCACGTAACGCCGCGGCAGACGCGCCACGAATCCCGCACCGAGCCAAGAGCCGGCGATCGCGGCCAGAATCAGCAGAATGAGCGTTTTTGGCGAGACGGCAACGATCACGATGTAGATGAGCGCTTCGACGACGGTCGGCAAAGCGTGCCCGGCATTGAGCGTTCCTGGAATTTTTTCGTCGGGCACCACCTTGAATAGTTTGAACAGCGTTGTGGTCACCGCGAACGAGCCGATACCAAGCGTGTCGAAGAAATCGGTTACGAAGCCGATCGCCGCCTGCAGCGGCGTCGGCCAAAACGGACGATGGCGGGGGCATGCGCGCACCAGCGCCACGATAAACACCAGCGCAACAACCGCGAGACCTACATACAGGATCGTGCGAATCGTCATCGCTGGACGGTACGCTCATTGCCGCCTACGGCCTTCTTTACAGGCTGCGACGCCGGGCTAGTCAGGGT
>JBAPZS010000104.1:0-2287 GCA_049285355.1 Candidatus Cybelea sp.
GTGCTTTTCGGCGGCTTGCAGTTGCTGATCGCGCTTCTCGTTGGCCTGAAGCGTGATGATCTCGTCCGGCCGCCCGTCGTAGGGCGCTACCGTAATCGCCCACCGTGGGGCTCCTTCAAAGCCCGCAGTTTCTTGGTACTCGATGGTCTTGATTGTGAAGATCAGACCCTTTTCGAGGTATTCATCCTTCTCGGCAAAGAATGCGATGCTAGAAAACGAGAACTCGTCCGCATCGTGCGAAGGCGTAGAATCGCGCTTGCCGCGCGTTGGCTCACTTTTCACCTGAGTTTCCCTCCTTATGTATGGTCGTGGACCCATGCGGGGTTACGTTTCCGGTGGCGGCGTCCAACGCACACCGGCCCAAATCATCATTGCGAAGCACCCCACGACGACCGTGAGCACGATCCATCCAGTCATGTCCGAAGCCTCGTCGCCGCCCTGACTGCGACGCTCCGAGTGCGGGCTTCGCATGGGATGTGGATCGCCGTCGAGCTCGCGCGCGATCTTGCGGATCGTCCAATCACTAACGCCAGTCTGGCGCCCGATCTCGCGGTACGAGAGACTGGTATCCTGGAGCATGGTGGCGATGCGATCGTAGTCTTCCGTTCTCACGGAGCGCTCGCGATCTCGTCCGGTACGGCTTCAAAGAGTCGTGCCGGATCGGTGAACGAGCGCGCGAGACGTTCCAACTGCGCCGGCGACGGTTGCATCCGACCCGACTCTAAGAAACCGTAGGTGGACTCACCGATGCCGAGCTTCATGGCCGCCTCGCGTTGGGTTAGGCGGGCTTGGAGCCGCCAGAACTTGAGACGTGTCATAGCTACTAAGCTATGCGAAATCTTAGGGGTCGTCAGAACCTTACGCCAAAACACCCGGAGTCCAGAACATGACGGATACGGGCGCTACCGCGCAGGCCAATACGACTGGCGAGGTCATCGCGCGTCTTCGCCGACTTGGCCTACGCGTAACGCCGACGATGATCGAGGACGACACTGCAGCGCATTACCTTCCGCCGCGCGACACGGAGCACCGTGGCCGCGGTGGCGCAACCGGTCATTGGGAACCATGGATGGAACGTCGTGCCGAGCTGCTTTACCGGCTGCGCGACCTTAACCGCCGCACCGGCGTTGGTCCCGTTGGCGACGTGCTGCGCCTTTTTCTCTTTCGTGCCGACGGCTGGGGGTGGGAATACGTCAGAAACACGTGCATTCAGGGTTATCGCGTTGCCGTGCGCGCTGCGAAGCAAGGAACAAAGAACCGCTTGCGTGGGAAGCCGCTCACTTTAGAGAGCATCCTCGCCGTGGGCGAAGATATCGCCGCCGAGCAGTACAAGCCAAAAGAGCCAAATCAAGGCCAGATCGATCGCGTAAAGATGACGCTAGGTCTAGTCGTACTTGGCGCCGCGCCAGACAACAAGATCGGCACGATGGAACGCATTACCAATGACCTAATGCCGGATGCCGACCCCGAAGCCATGGCGCTACATCGGCAATATGCTCAAATCGGCTTCACGATGTTAGCCGCGACCGAAAGCGAGGCCATCGAGATACTTGAAAGCAAAGTAACGGACGAGCTAATCCGCCGGGCGCTGCAGATGTCGCGCAGATTCCTCTGGCGCGTTAGGGCGCTCCTTCGGCGAATAACTAGACCACACGTTGAGGGTAAGCAGCCGCCGCTAAACCCGCTGTCATTCTTTGGGGCTTCCACTGATCCGGGTTTCCGCCAGGCGCTGCGCAATATGCCGATCCGCGCGAGACCAGCGGAATTTCTTGGCGGTCAATTCGCCCATTCACTCGTCATGGCGTACAAGGAGGAGCAACTCGGGAAGGCCGCCGAGTTCTATGTACGATGGCTTCCATTCTTCCTACAATCTGACGCCTGTACACAATGGCTGGCGCAGGTGGAGCGCGAAATAAAAAAGCGTAAAAACTGAAGGTGCCCCCGGCCCGCTGGTAACGGACCGGAGGCGTCGCACCCGGAGAGGTTACCTCCAGATGCAACAGCAGAGTACTTCGTTATATCCCCCGCTGCAAGTCCGCGCAGGTGTCCTGGTCGTGGACGGCTTCGGCATCGCGCTACGCGTCCTGAACCGCGGCAAGCTACGCGTGGAAGACGGGATCGGTCGGCAGCGTCGCTCGATCGTGCTCGATCGTGCGGGCAGCGGCCTCGAACGCCTAGTTCTGATCGGCCACGCGGGCTACGTCACCCTAGAGGCGCTGGCGTGGCTGCGCGCGATCGGCGCGGCGCTGGTGCAGCTCGGCCGCGACGGCGAGGTGCTCGCACACTC
>JBAPZS010000105.1:0-12975 GCA_049285355.1 Candidatus Cybelea sp.
GGCCAGGACTCCGAGAAGGTCGCGGCCGGGATCGGTGCTGCCGGTAAAGTCCACAACGCCTTGCTGCGGTTCATGCCAGTTCCAGATGCAGTAGAGGTCGATCGTGTTGATGCCCATGCGCTTGTACGTAACCAGCGTCTCCCGCCACCGCTCGCGCGGGATGCGCTCGTAGAAGAAGGCCGCGCCGTAGACGAAGAACGGCCTGCCGTCCACCGTAAAGGTTGGAAAGCCGTGATCCGTCGTCACGCGCGCAGAGTTCCAATCGCTCCAGTTCGCGGCGCGTGCGACAGCCGGCGTTCCAAGCATCAACGCTGCGAAAAGCATCGCGACGAACGGCCACCACCGCTCCCTATGCGCGAAAACGAGAAAGGTCGCCGTTCCAACCGCAAGCCACCCAAGCCCTAACGCGATCGCCTGACCGCCGGTATAAATGAAGGCGATCGTCCAGCCCGCAAGCGCGACGAGCGCCGGAAGCGGATAGAGCGGCATGCGAAACGGCGCGACGACCCCGCGCAGCCGCAGAGCGCCCAAGGCCAGAACCTGGGCGACTCCCTGGATCAGCACGATGCCGGCCGTCAAAAACGCAATCACCTGATCGAGCGTAAAGAGGCTTGCCACAAGCGACAGCGCGCCTACCGAAAAGAGCGCGACGTGTGGAATCTCCTTTCGCGGATGGAGCTTCGCGAAGACCGGCAGAAACGCGCCGTCGCGCGCCGCCGCAAACGAGATGCGCGAGAATCCGAGCAGGTTGCCGTAGAGCGAGGCAAAGGCGGTCACGAGCACGAGCAGCGTCACGCCGATGGCGGCGATGCGCCCCCACGTCTGCTCCACGACGAACGAACCGACGTATTGCGCCGCCACCGTGGGTTGCCCGTGCGCGTCGAGCAACGACTGCCACGGCACGACGCCGAGCACACCAACCTGCAGCGCAACGTACAGTACCGCTACGATCAGCACCGAGAGCAGAATCGAGAGCGGGATCGTGCGGCGTGGCCGGACGACCTCATCGCCGAGCAGCGCCGCATCCGCGTATCCGACGTAGTCGTAGAGCGTGATGTAGAGTGCGGTGCCAAAACCCGCAAGCAGACCGCCGCCGAGTCGAAGCGGCTGGCTCAGGTGAAACGCGCGCGCGTAATCCGCATGCGAGAGGCCCGCCACTGCGACCAGTGCGACGGTGAGCATGGCCGCAACCGCGAGCAGCGCACTCAACGCCGAGACCGCCGACGTGCGCCGGTAGAGCAGCGCGATCGTGACTACACCGATGCCGACGGCGACGAGGTCGTGAACGGTGCGGCCGGCCAGTGCCGGATACAGATACGCCGCGTAGTTGGCGAAGCCGATGTAGCCGCTGGCCAAAAGGCACGGCGCGTAGAGCAGGAACTGCCAGTTGAAGAGAAAGGCGAGCGCGCGGCCTAGGCCCTGCGCGCCGAAGATGTCGCGCAGATAGACGTAGGTTCCACCGGATCCCGGAAACTGCGACGAAAGCTCCGCCCAGACCATCCCATCGCAGAGTGCGACGACCGCGCCGGCGATCCAGCCGACGAGCGCGAGCGGGCCGCCGAGCGCGGCGATGACGAGCGGAATCGTGACCAGCGGCCCGATACCGATCATCGTTATCACGTTGATCGCCACCGCACCACGCAAGTCGATCGAGCGCTTCATACGCGCCGCTTCGCGCTGCGAGGCGGCAGCTCTTGGCGCGACGAACGAACTTGCCTATGCACGAGCGCTCCGCGCTTTCAACCCTGCTGCGATTGGACGGAACGCTGCACCTCGATCTGCTGCGCAGCGAAGCGTTGGCCGCAAACCCGCTCGGCGATCCGGCGACGCGCCCCGTGGGCGTCTACGTTCCGCCCGGCTACGACCCGCACGGCTCGCGACGCTATCCCGCACTGTACGTATTGCACGGATATACCGGCGACGTTGCGGCGTTGCTCTCGACCCGCCCGTGGGAGACGAACGTCGTGCAGTGGGCCGACCGCCTCATTTCCTCGAAACGGATGTCGCCGGTCATCCTCGTGCTGGTTGACGGATTTACGCGTTTGGGCGGCTCGCAGTACGTGGACTCGATCCACAACGGCGCCTATGCGACCTACACGGTGCGCGACGTCGTCGGTCACGTGGACCGCGAATACCGCACGCTCGCGGGCGAAGGCGGACGCGCCGTGCTCGGAAAGTCCTCGGGCGGCTTCGGAGCGATGCATCTCGTGTTGGAGCACCCGGGCGTCTTTGGCGCCTTCGCCTCGCACAGCGGCGACGCGTACTTTCGCTACGCGCACATTCCCGCATTTACGACGGTGCAACGCGCGCTTGAAGCCTTTGACTTCGACATCGCCGCGTACGTCGAGGCCTTCGAAGGTAAGCTCAAACGTGGCGGCGCCGATTACACGACGTTGGAGATGCTCGCCTACGCAGCCGCTTACTCGCCGCGCAGCGCGACCGCCTTCGACCTCGAGCTGCCGTTTGACCGGCGGACCGGCGAGCTTCGCGACGACGTTTTCGCGCGCTGGCTTGCTTTCGATCCGGCGGAACGCGTGCCCGAGCGTTACGCGGAGCTCGCGCGGCTGCGACTACGCTACCTCGATTGCGGCCGGCGCGACGAGTACAATCTCGATATTGGATCGCGCGTCGTGGCCGAACGGATTCGGGGCCTCGGCCTCGAGGTGCGCCACGAGGAATTCGACGACGACCACCGCAACATCGCCTACCGGTACGAAACTTCGCTTCCGGCGCTCGCCGCCGTGTTGGATCAAGAATGAAACGATTCGGTCTCTTACTTTTTATCGCGCTCGCGCTGCTATGCGGCGCAAGAGCCTACGCGCAGGAGGCGCCGGCCACGCCGACGCCCGACCCGCACGTCTATACCGACGCGGCGATGACGTACACCGCACCGGCCGATGCAATTCTCCTAAATCGCATTTCGGTGGGAGTCAACCAGCTGGGCGAAGATCTCCAGCCGGTCGCGAGCTGGATTCTGCGTCCCGGCAAAGAGGATTCGCGTACAATTCAGATTGCGATGGAGGCCTATACCGGCCCGCCCGACCAGTGGGAGGGTCAGTTCGAGAGCCAGACGCACGGTTCGCAAGAAGGCACGTTGATCCGCAACAAAACCCGGATCTCGCTGCTCAACGGCATGCCGGCCTACTTCGTGGAGGTTGCTTTCGGAAGTGGGTTCGACGCGCGTAAGGAGTACGTCGTGCTATGGGCCGACGGTCAACGCGGCATCGCGCTCGCGGAGATTACGCGCATGGGAGACACCTCACCGGAGCAGGCGCAGGAAGTACTCAAGCAAGTAACGGCCGTTGCGTATCCGCTCTATCAGCCGTAGCCTCGAGTGTCCGGCGCAGATCCGCAATTAAATCCTCGGGATCCTCGATTCCCACCGAGAGCCGTAAGAGTGCGTCGGTCACGCCGCGGCGCTCGCGGACCTCTTTGGGAATGGATCCATGCGTCATGCGCGCGGGATGGCAGATGAGCGACTCCACGCCGCCGAGACTCTCGGCGAGGCTGAAGTAGGTCAGCCGGCTCGCAAAATCGAGCGCGCGCTCGACGGACCCGCGTAAGACGAACGAAAGCATTCCGCCGAAGCCGGTCATCTGGCGCGCCGCCAGTGCGTGCTGCGGGTGCGAGGTCAGCCCGGGATAGTAGACGCGCTCCACGTCATCGCGCGACTCGAGAAACTCGGCGATCGTCCCGGCGTTACGCGCGTGCTCGCACATGCGCAGTGCCAGCGTCTTGGCTCCGCGCATCGTCAGCCAGGCATCGTGCGGACCGGGAACGCCGCCCGCGGCATTCTGCGCGAACTTGATGCGGTCGAACAGCTCGGCCTCGTTGGTGATGGCGATGCCCCCGACGACGTCGCTATGGCCGCCGATATACTTCGTCGTGGAGTGGACGACGATCTGGGCACCGAGCGCGAGCGGCTGCTGGAAGTACGGCGTGGCAAACGTGTTGTCAACGACCACGATTTGATCGGGCCGGCGCAGCGCTGCGACCGCCGCAATATCCACGATGTTGAGCAGCGGATTGCTCGGTGTTTCGATCCAAAAGAGCTTTGTATTCGGTGCAACGGCGGCGGCGACCGCCGCAAGGTCGCGCATGTCAACGTACGTGAACCGCAGCCCGAAGCGCGCGAAGACGCGCTCGAAGAGCCGGTACGTGCCGCCGTAGAGATCGTCGCCGACGACGATGTGATCGCCGGCAGAGAGAAGGCTGATCACCGCCGACGTCGCCGCCATACCACTGGAAAAGGCGCTGCCGTAGTTCGCGCCTTCCAGTGCGGCTAACTGGCGCTCCAGGGCAAGCCGCGTTGGATTGATCGTGCGGCTGTAGTCGAAGCCCTTATGCTCGCCGACCTTCGTTTGCGTGTAGGTCGAGGTCTGATAGATCGGCACGATCGTCGCGCCGGTGGCGGGGTCAGCCTCTTGCCCGACATGAATCGCTTTGGTGGCAAATTTCACGCGGTCACGAGAGGACGACGTCGGAGCTGGTGGAGAGAAAGCTGATGATGTCCTGTCGCGTCAGCACGCCGATCGGCTCGCCGTCGTCCGTCACGACGATGGCTGGATTGGCGAGCGTGAGCAGTTTGTAAGCGCGCTCGATCTCCTCGAACTGCTCGAGCGCGGGGAACGGCCGCCCCATCACCTCGCTGACCGGCTGGTGGAGGATATCGGCGTGATCGAAAACGCTCTGCATGACGCCGATGTCGTTGATGCTGCCGGCCTGATCGCGGCCGTTCATGACCGGAATCTGCGAGATCTCGTATTGTCGCAGAAGATCGAGCGCCGTCTTGACCTTGTCGTCCTGCTGCACCGTAATGAGCGGCGGCAGCGGCGTCTTCGTGCGCAGCACGTCGCCGACGGTTGCGCGCCGCTTGGCATCGGCCAGAAAGCCGTTGGCGATCATCCAGTCGTCGTTGAAGATCTTCGACATGTAACCGCGTCCGGAGTCGGGGAGAATCACGACGACGATCGCCTGCGGTCCCAGCGTCTTGGCGAGGCGCGTCGCGGCCACGGCTGCGGTTCCCGACGAGCCGCCGACGAGCAGCCCTTCCTCGCGCGTGATGCGGCGGGCCATCAAAAACGAATCGCGATCCGAGACGCGGACCATCTCGTCGATGACCCGTAAGTCAACGGTCTCCGGCAAGTAGTTCATGCCGATGCCTTCGACGGCGTACGAGCGCGGAATGTCGCCGGAGTAAATCGAGCCCTCAGGATCGGCGCCGACGACGTGAATCGCCGGATTTTTCTCTTTGAGAAACCGCGCGGTGCCGGAGATCGTTCCGCCGGTGCCGATGCCGGCGACGAAGTGCGTGATCGTTCCGCCGGTCTGATCCCAAATCTCCGGCCCCGTCGTTTGATAGTGCGCTTCGGGATTGAAATGATTGTGAAACTGATTCGGCTGAAAGGCGCCGGGGATCTCCGACGCCAGCCGGCTGGCCACGCCGTAATACGACTCTGGCGAATCGGCGGGCACGTTGGTCGGCGTGATCACGACGTCGGCACCGTACGCGCGCAGCAGATCGATCTTCTCGCGCGACATCTTATCCGGCATGACCAGAATGCATCGGTAACCGCGAATGGCAGCCGCCATCGCCAGTCCCGTTCCGGTGTTGCCGCTCGTCGGCTCGACGATCGTGCCGCCGGGTTTGAGCAGGCCACTGCGTTCGGCAGCCTCCAGCATGGTCAGGGCGGGGCGGTCTTTGACGCTGCCGCCCGGATTGACGTACTCGACTTTGGCCAGCACCAGACAGGCGGCGCCGTCGACGACCTTGTTCAGCTTGACCAGGGGCGTGTGGCCGATCGCGTCGAGCGCGGTTTCGCAGTAGGCGAGTTTTGGCGCGTGGGGTGGCGCAGTTGCCATAGGCGCCGCCTTCCGCGTGGCGAACAGCATCACCTATGAATTCGCGCACCGCCAGGCTCCTCATCGCTCTCGCGCTGGTGTTCTGCGGAGCTGCGGGCTGCAACTCCGATGCATTACCGCCCGCCGCAGGTTACGCGAGCGTTACGGGAACGGTCGTAGACGCCGCAACGAACGCGCCGATTGCGGGTGCGGCCGTTACGATCGATACGGTCCTAACGGCGACCAGCGACGCGAGCGGCAAGTTCACGATCGAAAAGGTGCCGAGCGGAATCGCCGACTATGCAGTAACGGCCACGGGCTATAAAACGCTGACGTCGAGCACGACGATCGAGCCGGGCAAACCCTTTACGCTTAACCTAACCCTCGCCTCGGCAGGCCCCGCACACTAGCATACGCGCTCGCCGGTTTCACGAGCGTTGCGCGCTGCGCAACCGTGCGGTCGACAATGCCTAAGACGACGGTAGCGAGCCGGTCGGGATCGTGCCGAACCGTCTCCGTCTCACCGATCACGGCGGCCGTTACCGGCGTAAATCCCATCGCAGCGATGCGCTCCACATCCGGTTTGACGGGCTCTTGCCCTTCTTGCGCGTACGCTGAAAGCAGCCGCGAGGGCGCCTCGTCGTTCACGATCACGTAGTCGCAGATGCGCTCGCCGGCGTTGGCGAGCAGCGCCTCGAGATGATCGGCGGCCGTCATGCCGTCCGTCTCCCCCGGCTGCGTCATGACGTTGCACACGTACATCTTTACGGCATGCGAATCGGCGACCTCGCGCGCGATGCGTCCGACCAAGAAGTTCGGTGCTACGGAGGTATAGAGCGACCCGGGTCCCAGCACGACGGCATCGGCATCGCGAATCGCGGAGATTACTTCCTCGAGCGGTGCGACGGCCGGTGGATCGAAGAAGACGCGCTTGATTTGCCGGTGCGAGCTGGAGATCGTCGATTCTCCCTCGAGAATAGTGCCGTCGTCCAGCTCGGCGCAGAGGCGAACGACGCCGAGCGTTGCCGGCAGAACGCGGCCGACGACGTTGAGCACGCGGCTCGACTCCTTGATCGCGCGATCGAAATTCCCGGTGATGCCGCTCATCGCCGCCAGAAAGAGATTGCCGAAAGAGTGTCCGCTCAGCCCCTCGCCTTCGGTGAAGCGATAGCGGAAGAGGTCGGTCACTAGCGCCTCGTCATCCGCCAGTGCCACGAGGCAGTTGCGAACGTCGCCGGGCGGCAGAACGCCGAGCTCCTTTTGCAGGCGCCCGGATGAGCCGCCATCGTCGCTGACGGTGACGACGGCGGTGAGATTGCTGGTTCGCCGTTTGAGTCCGCGCAGCAGAGTAGACAGACCGGTGCCGCCGCCGATCGCGACAATCTTGTAGCCTTGCGAGAGGCGTTTGCCCGCCAAGGCATCGCGAAAGCCGCGTGGGCGGCTGCGAGCGATCCGCACGACCGCGCGCAGCCACATCGCGACGCCGGCGACGAGCAGTGCGATGCCGATTGTGGCGAGGATTCCGGTCAAGTAGGCCGGCGGGAAATAGTCGTCGACGATCCCGTCGAGAATCTCGTTGATGTGAATGCCGGTGCCGGCGGCGATGAACCACCGCGCAATCGCATCGATCAGCAGAACGATTCCAAAAATCGCGAGCAGAATCCAACGCTTGACGCCCGCGCCGGGCCACAGCCACTGCAAGGAGCGCGTAAGGCGATCGCGCATGTTACGCCGCGCGCCTGACGTCGCGCCGCTCGAGAGCGATCTCGAGCCGCGGATCGCCGGTGAAGTGCCGCGCGAGCCGCCCCGCTACGTAGACCGAACGATGGCGCCCGCCGGTGCAGCCGATACCGATGGTAAGCTGCGATTTGCCTTCGGCGAGATAACAGGGCAGCAGGAACTCGATAAGGCCGGTAACCTTCGCCAGGAACGGCTCGAGTGACGCATCCTCTTCGATAAACGCGCCCACCGCCGCATCGTCGCCGAACTTATCGGCCAGCGACTCCTCGTAGTTCGGATTGCGCAGAAAGCGCACGTCGAAGAGCAGATCGAGATCGGCCGGGAGACCGAATCGAAATCCGAAGGCGACGAAGGTGACGGCGAGTCGCACCGGATGGTCGGCGAGGAAGGCGGTCGCGATGCGTTGCTTGAGCGTCCCGTGCGTCAAGTTCGTCGTGTCGATGACGAGGTCGGCGCGCTCGCGCAGCGGCGCGAGCAGCCGCCGATCGGCCTCGATCGCTTCGCGCACCGAGCCTGTCTGCGCGAATGGGTGGCGCCGGCGCGTCTGGCTGAAGCGGCGAACGAGCAGCTCGTCGGCGGCGTCGAGGAAGAGCACGTGCGCGGCGTGCGTCTTCGTGATGCGATCGATCGCGCTTCGCGCGTCTCCGAGCCGTTGGTCGCCGCGAAGGTCGAGCGCGATGGCGACGTCGCGCACGCCGGAGCGCTCGAGCGCGGCAACGGCGGTGTCGAGAACGGCGGGAGGAAGGTGCTCGATGCAGTAAAAGCCCAAATCCTCAAATGACTTTATTGCCTGGCTGAGGCCGGCACCGGAGAGCCCCGTAACGAAGACGATGCGCAGGGAACCCATATGAAGCTCTTTTCGCCCGAGCGCGCAAACGCCCTCATCTGTAAGGTAGAGCCGCTCGTTGAAGATCTCCTGAGGCGGCGTAGGGAGCTTGCGATCAAACTGCTGGAGTCCGATCCGGCACTCCACCATTCCCAGCCCGCGCCGCGGCCGCGGTTGGCGGGTCTGCGCTCCTCATTACCCGCGCCGCGCTTCGCCGAACTAAAACAGGAGATCGGTCGATTGATCTACCGGATCGAATCCTACGGCTGCGTGGTAAAAGACATTGACCTTGGCTTGATCGACTTTCCGTCGATGCGCGATGACGAGCCGGTCTTTCTCTGCTGGAAGCTTGGCGAGCCCGAGGTCGCATACTGGCACGGTATGGACGAGGGCTTCGCGACCCGCCGGTCGCTCTAACCCGTGGTCGCCTGAGCCTCGGCCGCGATAAAGTCCTCGGCCAGTCCCTGCAAGCGCACGTCGCCGAAATCGGCGGTGTAGGCACCGCTCTCGGCGCCGGTGATCTCGCCGATCTCCGGAACGTCGGCGAGCTGGGGAACCTTGGAACGAATCTCGTCCGGAATCCGCACGCGGTCGCCGACGGAGAGCGTGCGCTGATCGAAGAGCCCGTTGAGGTGCTCGAGGAGCATCGGGAGTGGGATCCCGTAGTCGTCGCTGATCGCGCCGATCGTGTGCGATTCGCTGATCGCGCAGTTCGAGCAACCGCCTAAATGGAAACGCGCGAAGACGCGGCGCGCCCCGGCGTGCAGCTTGAAGGCTTCGTCAACGGTCATGTCGGGAGTAAACTGCTGCTGATCCATCATTGCTTTCATTCGTCAGAACGCGCACATCGCCCCACCGGTTGCACTAGGAGTACGCCTGTAAGCCGGATTCTGTACCCACGAATGGGCGACGACCATCTATCTGGGGCGTTCGTTACCGGACGCCTCGATGCGACATAGCTCGTTGGGACGGGCCGTCCACAAAGATCGAGCAGTCTTGCTTCGGGTGGGGTTTGCCCGAGCCCGCGTCACCGCGGAACTCCGTGAGCTCTTACCTCACGATTTCACCCTTACGGTCCCCTTGCGCTGCAGACGCAATACGGTTCCCGCGGTATGTTTCTGTGGCACTTTCCTTCGAGTCACCCCGACAGGACGTTATCCTGCACCCTGCCCAGTGAAGCCCGGACTTTCCTCCCCTCGCAGTCTGTTCAAAGCGACAGTGCCTGCCCTGAGCGCGGTTCGAAGGGCGGTCATCCAGCGTACTCCGTCCCGCTAGTATACCACTGGGCTAATATCTCTGCCGCATCGACCAACCGCGGTCCGGGCCGGCTCAAATACGCGCTCCCGTCCAGCACGAGAACGCGCCCGTTGCGTCGCGCGGAGAGGGACCTCCACTCGGGCACGGCCTCCAGCGCAGCGACGGCCTGCCGGCTCGTTGCGAGGTCGAATCCGCAGGGGGCAACGACCACCGCATCGGGGTCCGCCTGCGCTATCGCGCTCCATTCGAGCCGTCGTGAGTTGGCGCCGGGATTGGCCAGCAGCGGCTGACCCCCGGCGAGTTCGACGAGTTCCGGAATCCAGTGGCCCGCGCTCATGGGTGGATCGGTCCACTCAAGCACGAGCGTCCGTACATTGTGGCTCTCCTTCAAAGCCGCCACTCGGGTTCTCAGTTTGGTCACGAGTTCTTGCGCTTCGCGGTCGTGCCCGGTAAGTTCACCGAGAAAGCAAATGTTCGCGAACACGTCTTCGAGTGAGGTTGGTTCGAGCGAGACGACGCGCGCCCTTCGACTCCGCTCAGGGTGACAAAAGCGTAACTGTTTCGCGGCGGCGGCGACGATCTCGTACGAGACCGCGCAGACGGCGCAGAGTTCTTGCGTGACGACGAGATCGGGTTCGAGCCGCTCGAGCAGGGCGCTATCGAGCTGATAGAGGCTCGATCCCGCGTGAACCGCGGCGCGCACGTGCCGGTCGATCTCGGCGGGCGTCTGCATATCGGGTCCAGTGGATGCGGTGAGCTTCGGTAGACTCAAGGCCTCCGCCGGGTAGTCGCACTCGTGCGTTACTCCCACCACGTCGCCGCCCGCGCCGATCGCGAAGAGCATCTCGGTCGCGCTCGGCAACAAACTAACGATCCTCACCGTGTCATCCTGAGCCTTCGACTCCGCTCAGGATAGACTCAGTCGAAGGGCTCACTCTCCTTGCGCGAGCGAGTATCCACGCTCGCCGTCGAACGTGAAGAGTCCCTCCGTTTTGATGACGTCGAATCCGGCGCGATCGGCGGCTTCGAGCAGGCGTACCACGTGCTCGGCGGTGAACGGCGTGCCATTGGCTTCGAAGCGGCAGCACCAGTGATCGCTCCAATACGTGTCCGGATTGCCGTTTGGCCAGACCTTCGTCCCGCGATTGCTGATCGTCGTTAGGCGCGCGCCGTTAACGCCGAACTGCTGCATCAGCTCGGCGATCCGATCGGGGTTGCCGTCGTGCCGGTCGATGAAGAGATCGACGCCCGCGCGCAGCTTGTTCGAGGTCGCCCCGGGCGGGCGCATCGCGAGATTCATCTTCGTATCTTTATCGTACTCGACGGGCTTGAGATGCTCGGGCATGCTGCCCAGACGCCCTATCACGGCCTCGCCGAACTCTTTGGTGCCGACCTTCTCGCGCGACGTGCCCTCCTTGTAGATATCGTAGGTGTGCACACCGTCTTCGATCGTGCGCAGCCACGCGTTGTGAACTCGCTCCGCGACTTCAGGCTGTCCGATGTGCACGAGCATCAAAATGGCTCCGTGCAGCAAGCCCGACGGATTGGCCAGATTCTGTCCGGCGCGCCGCGGTGCCGATCCGTGAATCGCCTCGAACATCGAACAGTGATCCCCGATATTCGCCGAGCCGGCGAGCCCGACCGATCCGGTGATCTGCGCGGCGACGTCCGAAAGCACGTCGCCGTAGAGATTCGGCATCACGATCACGTCGAAGGCCTCGGGGGTGTCGGCCATCTTGGCGGCCCCAATATCCACGATCCAGTGCTCGTGCTCGATCTCAGGATACTCGGCGGCGAGCTCATCGTACGTCTTGTGAAACAAGCCGTCCGTGAGCTTCATGATGTTGTCTTTGGTAAAGCACGTGACTTTCTTGCGCTTGTTGGCGCGAGCGTACTCGAACGCGTACCTGACGATGCGGTTGCTGCCGGGGCGCGAGATCAGCTTCAGGCACTGCGTGACCTGGTTGGTCTGCCGGTGCTCGATGCCGCCGTACACGTCCTCTTCGTTCTCGCGAACGATCACGATGTCCATGTTGGGATGCTTGGTGGCGACGTACGGATGCAGCGACGCGCAGGGGCGAACGTTCGCGTACATCGCGAGCGTCTTGCGGACGGTCACGTTGAGGCTCTTGAAACCTCCGCCTTGCGGCGTTGTGATCGGCGCCTTTAAAAAGACCTTCGTGCGGCGTAACGACTCCCATGAAGACGGCTCGATGCCGTTACTGATGCCTTTGTTGTAGACCACCTCGCCGATCGCGATCGGCTCGAGCTCGAGCGCGGCGCCGGCGGCATCGAGAATGCGAAGCGTCGCCGTCATGATCTCCGGCCCGATGCCGTCGCCGTAGGCTACGGTGATAGCGGTCATCCGGTCGCCACGCAGCGGAACTTTGCGTACATATACGGATAGTCGTCGTAAAACCAGTTGCGGAACGACCGGCGAATCAGTTCCACCGGCGTGACCGGGCTGGCGCCTTTCATCACGTAGTGCCGGTCGTCGAAGAAATCGACCGAGTATTGCGGATAGGAAGCCATCGGCTCGAAGCCGGGGAGCGGACCGAACGGCGTTGCCGTCCACTCCCAGCCGTTGCCGACGAGTTCGGCGACGCCCCAGGCGCTGGTGCCGGCCGGATGCGCGTCAACGGGCTCGGGGTCGAAACGTACTGCCCCGAAATTGCCGTGCTGCGGCGCGGGGGCTTCGGAGCCCCAGGGAAATGGACGCTCGCTGCCCGCCGGCGTGCCGAAGGCGGCTCGGTGGTACTCCGGTTCGGTCGGAAGCCGCATGCCGGCCCACTCCACGTATGCCTCGGCCTGCCGGTGCGTCACGTACACCGGCCAAGAGTGCGGGAGCGCAATCTCCTCGAGCAGCAACCGCAGCCGCCACTCGCCGTCGCGCTCGGTCCAGAATATCGGCACCGGGCCTCCGGCGGCCACGAAGTCGAGCCACTGGCCGTTGGTAACGGGATGGCTTGCGATCTCAAAGGCCGCAACCTCCACCTCGCTGCGACCGAACTCATTGTCCCAGCCGAAGGGTATCTCGTCGAGCTCGGCTCCCACCGTCGCGATACCGCGCGAGACGCTGCGCAGCGTGGGCGGCTCGAGCGGGTGATCCTCGTGCTGCGCTGCGCGGAACTGCTTGCGGCTTGGATCCAGTTGGTGAACGATGTAGAGCAGCGTCTCTTGATGCATCAGCTCGTGCTCGAGGATCGTATACGCCGACTGCCCGCGCACGAGGCGTGGAACGCTCGGATCATCGATGTGCGCCGCGAGCAGCGCGCGTTGCACGCGAGCGTCGCACTCGGCCGCAAAGGCGG
>JBAPZS010000106.1:0-7146 GCA_049285355.1 Candidatus Cybelea sp.
GTATAACCAGCGCGACCTGCTCGCCGACGATTGGCTCGAGATCGATCACCACTTTACGGATAGCACGCTCTCGTTCAAGTACGATCTCGAAACCGAGGACCTGGCCACGAACTACGTCCAAGGCCAGGTCGTCGCCGAGGCGCAACCGATCGGCTCGCCCGTGGCGTACAACGGTGACCAGGTCTCGACCGACGCGCTCTCGCCCGAGGATCGTCCGCCGCCGCCGGTTCAGACCGTTCCGCTCGCGCAAACGCAACGTTACGCGGTGCTGCGTTACACCGCCGATCCGACGAGCCACATTCACTACGCGGTTGCCGCTTACGACAGCGATTTCAGCACGTTCGGCAGCAGCTTCGATCCGCGCGCCGGCTTCGTCTGGACGCCGACCGGAAATACGGCGCTGCGCGCATCGGTCGGGACGACCTTCCAAGCGCCGCAGCTCTCGGAACTTCTGGTACCGCCGGCGGCCGATCGCGTGCCGGTCGGCGGCGTCGTCTATATCGGCAACCCGAATCTTGCACCGGATCACGCCACCGACTTCGATTTCGGCGGCGAGCAGATCTTCGGTAGGCGTCGGGCGCTGCATCTCGGTGCCGATCTCTATCAAACCAACCTTCGCTCGCCGTCGAGTCAAACCAATCCCGCGCCGATTCCGGGCTGTCAAACCAAGCGAAAGCCGGTGCCCTGTCCGATCAGCATGCCGGTCAACGCCGGAAACGGCGTCTATCGCGGTATCGATATCCACGCCGATCAGCAGCTGGCCGCGAACCTCCACGTTCGCGCGGGCTGGGACGTCGACAGCTCCTTCCTAACGGTCATTCCGGTGGAGATCCAAGACGGAACGCTCGCTGCCGGAGAGCAGTCGCTCGGTCAGCCGTTACACAAAGCCTATGTAGCGATTGGCGAAGAGCCGCCTCACGGCTTAGGATACGGGGCGCAATTGAACTATGAAGGGTGGTACAACGAGTTGAACCGCTCGCCGTACGCAACGCTCGATGCACACGTCGTCTACCGTCGCGACGGCTGGGATTACGGGTTGTACGGTACCAACCTCACCAACGTGTACAGCAATCCGTTCACGGTAATCGGTGGCGGTTTCGTCTATGGAGGCACACCGGGTCAGCCGGTCATTCCAACCGATGCGTACGTGCTGCAAGGAGCTCAAGTAACGTTCGTGCTCACGCGCTCCATCTAAATGGTGCCAAGGGCCCTCCTTAGGTCGCGGCTAAGCGAGGCGGATGGAACACGCACTGGTTCGGCTAGCCGCAACGGCCGGGTGGGTCTTTCTCTTCGTTTTCGCTTTTGCCGCGATCGGGGTCTACGCGACCACACGCTGGATCGTCGGTCTCTTCACCAAAACGCAGCAAGCGGTCGAAGGCAGCATCTCAAATATTCAAAAAAGGCTCTAGTTTCTTAGCATACCGGTACTTCCGGGACGCGCGCCTTTTCGCGTCCGGCGAAAAAGCTGCTCGCTTCGTCGTCGCTCCCGCCATCCATGGCTTCGCTCCTCCATCAGACGCCCGTCAGTACCTGTATGCTAAAGAAACTAGGACCTTTTTAGAATAGGATCGTTTGGAAATCCCCGACGTGTTCGAAGCCTACGCGGTGATAGAGCGCGACTGCTTCGGCGTTGAAGTCGTTTACGTAGAGCGATAGCGTCGGCGAGACTTCAAGTAGGCGGTCGCATATCGCGGCTAGCGAGGCGGTGGCCAGGCCGCGCCCGCGCAGCTCCGGCGGCGTCCAAATTCCTTGAAGCTGCGCGGTCTGCTCCGACCAGGGTCCAATGTTGCACATGAAGCAGAGGCGGTCGTCCGCCACGCCAACCCACCATCGCTTGGCGTCGATCATCCGTCGCACGCTGGAGTCGAAGCTGGGTGAGTCGCGCCGCGGGTCGTACTCCAGTTCGTGACGGATCATTGACGCCGAACCATCGGCGATCGCCATCCAATCACCCATCTCCGCTCTACGAACGGTGACGCGAGCCTCGCCTCTATGCAGCCGTCCTCGATCGACCATCATGACGAGCTGACGGTCGCGCACGACACGCGGCCGGCCGAGGCGATCCCCAACGAGCTTCCAAAACGCACGCACCGTGTCGCGAGGACCGACGATCATTCGGCTGCTGCGATGAAACGTAAGGTGCGCCGCCAGCGGCGCAACGGCATCGGGTTCGCCTGAAAGCACGACTGGCCGCCCACAATATGCAACGGCGCTGATTCCGTTGTCGCCAAAAACGATAAAGATATTCTGGCGGGCCGCGGGGGCAAAGTCGTTCAGGAGAAAATGGCTGATGAAGACGTTGAGATACGGGGAGCGCGCGAGAAAATCGAGCGCCGGGCGTCGGGTCGCCTCCGAGACCGCTTCCACGCGCAACGCGCTATTGTGAATCGAACGCAACGCTGATCAACGGCTTTGTGGTGGGCTCTTTGCTACCGCCTTCGGGCTCGACCGTGACCGCAATCTCCGAGGTGTCGCGCGCGTCGGCTGGCACGACGACGAGTGCGACGCCGCGAGCATCGGGTAAGAACGTCGGCGACGGAGCCATCTTCGCCGAGCCCTTCGAGCGGGTCCAGACTTGGTAAACCTGGCCCCGCGGCGGTTCGGGCAGCTCGTGAAGCGCTAGGTCGATCCGGCTTCCATGCGTCACGACCTCTCCATCGCCGATGGTGTAGTGGTGCGCGTGGCTGTCGAGCATGTCAAAGAGGGCGGTGCGCTCGCTGCTGAGCGCGCGCGCCAACGCCTTGGAGCGCTCCGAGAGGTTGGTGACCTCTCGTTGCTGCTGTCTTAGCTGGCCGAGCAGCGATATGTTCGCGATCGACGAGACCAGCGCGATCGCAAAGCAGACCGCCGCCACGAGATACGCCGGCCAAACCGTAGCGTGCTTCACTCTGGCTATCTTCCCATGTACTAATCGAGGCCCTTCGGGCAGATGCGTCGTAGCTCAGGCGCTATGCATCCGGGGCTCTTGTTTGCAGCGGCGCTCGCGACGTCGTTGCATCTGCTGCCCCATCCGCAGAGCGTTCAGATACTGCCGTGCGCGGCCCGGGCCTTCGCACCGCCGCTAACGGTGCCCAAAGGCTTCGACGAGGCAGCGCGCGCCGAGCTGGACGAGCGCTGGGAGGCGCTGCACGTCGGGCGCCTGCGCACGGCTTCGGCCGGGACCGCGGCGATCGCGGTCCGCCGAGACGGCACGCTGCCGGCGCAGGCCTATCGGCTGACGGTGCTCGACGGCCGCGCATCGATCGAGAGCTCCGACGCGGCCGGTGCTTTCTATGGCGCGATGACGCTGGCGCAGCTGCCGGTTCGATCCGGAGCATCGTGGCAGATGCCGTGCGTTCGCATCGAGGATAGACCGGCGCTGCAATGGCGCATTCTCTCCGACGACGTTTCACGGGGCCCGCTCCCAACGATGCGCTACTTCGAGGAGCGCATTCGAACGATCGCGGCCTTTAAAATGAACGGCTACTCGCCGTACATGGAGCACGTCTTCGTTAGCCCGACGGATCCGTTGCCCGCGCCGCTCGACGGCATCACTCCGGCGCAGCTCCGCGAGCTCTCGCAATACGCGCGGCGCTTCCACGTTGCGCTGATTCCCGAACAGCAGAGCTTCGCGCACATGCACAACACGCTGCGCGTCGAGCGCTACGCCGACGCGGCCGAGCTTCCCCACGGATTTCTGCTCTCGCCGAACGCGCCGCTCTCGATGCAGTATCTTTCCCGCATCGTCGCGCAAGAGCTCGCCGCGGTCGGGTCCACGCCGTTCTTTCATATCGGCTCCGACGAAACGGCGACGCTCGGGCTCGGACAGACGCAGAGCTACGTTGCGCAGCGCGGGCGCTCGCAGGCCTACGCCGATCATATCGTCGCGATGAATCGGCTCATCGCGCCGTCGGGGGCGAGGCTGATGCTGTGGGATGACGGCATCGAGAACGATCCCGGAATCATGAAGCTCATTCCACGCACCGTCGTTATCGTCAACTGGCACTACGGAGCGCAAGCGAGCTTCGAACCGTACATCCAAACGATCGCGCGCGGCGGCTTGGAGCAGATGGTGGCGCCCGGTGCGAGCAACTGGAACGAAGTATTCCCCGCGATCGACACGGCGCTGGCCAACGAGCGGACGTTCATCAACCAGGGAAAGGCCGCGAAGGTCCTTGGAGCCTTTCAAACGGTTTGGCACGACGATGGTGAGACGCTCTACGAGGCGACCTGGTATCCGGTGATCTACGCCGCGGCCGCCGCGTGGGAGTCGCGAGACGTCGCACTCGACCGGTTTGCCGCCGACTTCCCCGCGGCGTTCTTTGGCTCGGGCGACGCGACTTACAGCACCGACGTCGCCGAACTCGGCGGCACGTTACACTTCTTAGAATCGCCGCCGGCGTCGTACGGCCAGACCGATGCACTCTTTTGGAGCGATCCATTCGGCGCAGACGGCGCGCCGAGCTATCCGGCCGATACGCTGCGCGCGGTGCGGCTGGCGGCGGAGTCCGTCGAAGCGAATCGGTATTTCGCCCGGCCGCCATTGCACGCCAACGCCGCCTTCGTGATGTTCCTCGCGGCGCGCCGCTACGATACGCTGGCACGAAAGTTCCAGATCGCCGCCGAGGTGCAGGCGATGTACGCCGACGCGCTCGCGCACGCAGCGACGGATCGCGATACGACGCTGCGCGATCTCTACTGGTGCCGGTACTGGATGTGGGAGCTGCGAGACTCCTATGAGGAGCTGGCGCCGCTCTACGCGCAGGCCTGGCGGTACGAGAGCCGCGATGGCCACCTTGCAAGCAACCTCGAGCGCTACCACCTCGCGGCGCAACGTGCAATTGAACGCGCCGACGCATTCTATCGCGCGACGCAGACGTACGTAACGTCGAAGAGCTTACCGCCGCTGCCGAGCGTGCTCGGAGGTAGCCTGCCCTGAGCGGAGTCGAAGAGGCGGCGGTCATCCTACTCGTCTTCGCGGCCTTCGCCGTGCTGATGTACCGGCGGTGGATGCCGGCATTGGTGGCGATCCCTTGCATGGCGCTCTTGATGTCGCTGGCGGCGGGCGTCCCATTCGTCGCACTGGGCGGCATCATTACCGATGGTGCGGTGCAGTTGGCGCCGGTCTACGTTGCGGTCGTGTTTGGTGCGCTGCTCGGACGCGTCACCGTCGAGACGGGTATCGCGCGGCGGATCGTCGATCTGGCTGCCGAGTTTGGCGGCGAGCGCCCGCTGCCGCTGGCGCTGGGCTTTGCCGCCATCGTCGCACTGCTCTTTACTTCCATCTCGGGGCTCGGCGCGATCATCATGGTCGGCTCCATCGTCCTGCCGATCATGATGACGGCGGGCGTGCCGCGCACCATCGCGGCGACGCTATTCTTGATGAGCTTCGCTCTCGGCTACATCTTTAACATCGCCAGTTGGACGTTCTACACGACATATTTCGGCGTATCGCAGGATCAGCTGATCCGCTTTGCCATCGTGCTCGCCATCGTGGATGCCGCCGCATTGCTGTTGTACGCGATCGTTGCGTTTCGCCGCGAACGCGGCTACGCAACCTGGGCCGTCAAGGCCGCGCAGCCGCAGAACGCAGCCCGAGTTCCAGCCGTCGCGCTCTTTACGCCGATACTGCCGTTGCTGCTCTACTACGCGTTTCATATGCAGGCAGCGCCGGCATTTTTGACCGCCGCGCTCTTCGGCGTCCTCGTCACGCGTCCGTCGGTTGCCGTGCAGCGCATCGTTGCCGCGGCGATTCGCGGCCTCGAAGACGTCGCGCCAGCGGTGCTGCTTTTTATGGGAATCGGAATGCTGTTGGTCGCCACCCGACAGCCGCAGTTCGCCGCGGCGCTCCGGCCGCTCGTTGCGGGAGGGTGGCTTCGCAATCCGGTCGCTTACGTGATGCTCTTCGGCGCGGCCAGCTCGCTCGCACTCTATCGCGGCCCCCTCAACCCCTTCGGCGTGGGCATCGCCATCTTCACGGTGCTCTTGACGGCGCACGTCCTGCCGCCGGTCGTACTCGTCGCCGCGATCATGGCCGTCGTGCAAGTGCAAAACGTTTGCGACCCGACGAATACGGCCAACGTTTGGGTTGCGAACTTCACCGGCGTCCCGATCGATACCATCACTCGCCGCACGCTGCCATACCAGACGGGCGTCGCGATTGCAGGGACGCTCGCGGTCGTCATCGGTGGTTCTGCGCTCTTCGGCGCACCGGCGCTCGCGTCGCTCGTTCGCGTGGCGCGCGCCGACGAGACGACGGCCGGCTTTTACGCACCTCCGTCGGCGCGCGACCGGATCGCCGTGGACGACGACGGAACCGAGTGGGGGCGCGTTGCCGCCGACGCCGTCGCGGGCGCCCTCAACCAAGGAACGTGGACGACGATGCGACTGCACGGCGATCCGAACCTTCGCGATTGCGCGGGTAAGCGCTACGCGGCATACGTGCGAGTCGAGGTCTCGTCGTTCGCGCTTATTGAAGGTAACGACTTAGACGTGGGGCTGCGCCTTTTGGATTGCGGCGGTTGGACCGTCGACGAATGGCACGACCACACGATCGTTTCGCACGGAAGCAGCGATGAGATCCGAGCCCTAGCACTGCAGGGCGCGACGCGTTTGCAGGCCTGGGCGCTTGCCGAGCCGGCCCGCAGCGGTAACCTCTTTACGCGCGGCGCAGCCGTGGTACCGGGAGACAAACCAACATACTTCTACGCGCTGTTCACAACCGTCGACGGCAATATGCGCCTCTACGTTCGTGCCGGCGGTCCCGCATACACGTCGGGTCTGCGCTCCGGCGAGATCGTTGAGAAGATCGACGGGCAAGAGTGGTGGTACTACGGAACCTACGCCGCGGAGCAGTTTGCGTATGATGGCAAACCGCACTCCTTTGAGATCTTGCAGGGCGGCCGTCCGGTCGTGATCACGCTGGGCGCACCGTTCGTCTTGGTTCGCGATGGCGCCTGATACGTCCGACCCGATGAGCCCGCTCGCGCGTTTTGGAGCGCGCGCGCAGTCGTATGCTGCGTTTCGGCCGTCCTATCCGCCGGAGGCGATCGATGCGGCGCTCGAAGGACTCGGCGATCCGTCGGCGCTCGTCGTCGCCGACCTCGGCGCCGGCACCGGAATTTCGTCGCGGCTCTTCGCCGATCGCGGTGCTTGCGTGATCGCGAT
>JBAPZS010000107.1:0-3867 GCA_049285355.1 Candidatus Cybelea sp.
CACGGCACCAGTGCTGGCGGATCTCGGCATTCCGGGCGACGAGTTTACCTGTCTGTTCGCCTGCGGTCGCATCGCCGGCTGGACGGGTCACGTCCTCGAGCAGCTCGCCGACAACCGTCTCATTCGCCCGCAGGCGACCTACGATGGTCCGGCGCCGGGCCCGTACGTGCCGATCGAACAGCGTACCTCGAACGGCGCTCGGGGTTAGGCCGCAAGCTCCGTAGATGCTCGTCGTGCCGGCGATCGACTTACGCGATGGTAAGTGCGTGCGCATGAAGCAGGGCGATCCGACCACCGAAACCATCTACGACGGAGATCCGGTGGAGCGAGCCCAAGCGTTCGCCGCGCAAGGCGCGCAGCGGCTGCACGTGATCGATCTCGACGCGGCTTTCGGATCGGGCGAGAATCTGTCGGCGGTGGAGCGCATCTGCAAAGCCGTCGACGTTCCCGTGCAGACTGGTGGCGGCTTACGCGCCGTAAAGCATGCCGAGAGTGCCTTTGCCGCAGGCGCCTCCGAGATCATTCTGGGCACGCTTTTAGTTGAGGACGAGCGCCTCGCGCGTCACATCATCAGCCGTTTCCCCGGCCGAGTCATTGCCGGCATCGACGTGCGCGGCACGCAGGTCGCCACACACGGTTGGCAAGAGCATACGCCGGTGGATCGAGACGCCCTCGTACGACGCGTCGCGCAATGGGGCGTCGCGCGGGTTATCTTCACCGAGATTCGCCGCGACGGCATGGGCGAAGGTTACGACGTTGACGCGCTCTGCGCGGTGGCGGGCGCGGCTAACGTCAAAGTGACCGCGAGCGGGGGTGCCCGCAACATCGAGGACTTGAGGATGCTGAAAAGCTCCGTCCCGCCGGCGATCGATTCGTGCATCGTTGCAAGCGCGCTCTACGACGGAACGCTCGACTTGCGAGCGGCAATCGCCGCCGTCGCCTAGGGTAGCGCTCCGCTAGTCGACGTATTCGCGTGGCAGTTCGGCCGGTAACCGCGTAACGATCTCGTAGCCGATCGTCTCGCACCATGCGGCCCAGTCGTCGGCGCTAACGCATGCGTCTCCCTCGCTCCCGAGCAACGTCACCTCTGAACCCGCGCGAGCGTGCGGCGCGCGGGAGAGGTCGATCTGCGTCATATTCATCGCGACGCGCCCGGCGATCGGACATAGCGCACCGTCAACGATAAAGGAACCGCGGTTCGAAAGCGCGCGGGGAACGCCGTCGGCATAACCGGCGGGCACTACGCCGATGCGCGTCTCCGACGGTGCGTGAAAGGTTCCACCGTAGCCGACCGAACTGCCGGCAGAGACCGACCGCACGACGATGAGTTTCGATCGATAGGAAAGCGCCGGCCGCAGATCGAGCGGCTCGGACTCGAGCGCCTCGCGCGTCTGCGGCGAGGGCATCAGTCCGTAGAGTGCGATACCAAAGCGCGCCATATCGAGTCGCAGCTCGGGCCAGAGCATCGCCGCGGCCGATGCGGCAATGTGGCGGAGCGGCGCGATCCCGGCGCGGTCGAGTAGCGGCTTCACACGTGCCAGCGCGTGTTCGAAGGTTCGCAACTGATGCATCGTGTAGGGTGAGTCGAGCTCCTCGGCTGAAGCGAGGTGCGAGAAGATCCCGCCGATCGTCAGCTCCGGGAGGCGCAGAAAGCGCTCCAGCGCGTCCGCCAGCTCCTGCGGCTCGAATCCCAGCCGGTTGAGGTCCGTATTGACTTTGACGTGCACCAACGCGCGTGTCTGGTGCCGGCGTGCCGCGTCGGCAAGTCGCGTCGCGAACGCCCCCGCGTCCCACAGCGCAACCTCAAGCTTCGCGGCCATCGCATCGTCGAGACCCGCGCGTGTGATCGGGCCCAGGACGAGGATGGGTTTCGCGATGCCGCCGCCGCGCAGCGCGAGCGCTTCGTCGAGCGTGTAAACGCAGATGCGAGTGGCGAACTCCTCGATCGCTCGCGCCGTCGGGAGCAAGCCGTGCCCGTACGCATTACCCTTAACGACGAAGGCCGACCGGCGAGCCCCGACGAGCTCGCGCAACACGGCAGCGTTGTGACGCAGCGCATCGAGGGAAATCTGCAGCCTGCCGATCATGCTGCGCCATTCGCGCAGGCGCCGAACGCGCCTGGCAGAAGAGCGACGGATGGATCGGCTCGATCCCCACCTGCGGTGGCTTCTCGCAGCGCCGATTTACGTCGCCGCATATGCGGTTGCCGCCTTCGTCTTTTGGCAGATGGCGCGACGGCGCGGGATGGCGACCGACGGAATCGCGCGGATTGCGGCGGCCGGCCTCGTTGGTGGTTTGGCCGGTGCGAATTTATTGCAGCTCGCCGTAACCGCGCTTCCGGGCAAAACGATCGAGGGCGGTATCGCCGGCGGGTGGCTCGCGGTGATCTGGATGAAGCGCCGATTGGGCATCACGCGGCCGACCGGAGATCTTTTTGCGCTCGCGATTCCCGCCGGCGAAGCCGTCGGCAGGGTCGCCTGTTTTGTGGGCGGGTGCTGTTACGGCCGAGCCGCGAGCGTCGCGTGGGCGGTTCACGAGCATGGCGCGCTGCGGCATCCGGCGCAGCTCTATCTTGGGTTTGCGGCCGCGCTCTGCTTCGTCGTTTTGCTGATCGTCGAGCGGCGCCGGATCCTGCCGGAGAACGGGCTGTTTTACTTGGGCGGACTGCTCTTCTGCGCCGACCGGTTCGTCGTTGAGTTCTTTCGCGATAACGCCCCGGCGGCACTCGGCATGACGCTGGCACAGTGGGCGTGCTGCGTGGGCGCCGGAATCTTCGCGTGGAAACTCGCCAAGCTGATGACGCCACGCGAAATGAAGTCGCAGGTCGTCGCAGCGTGCCGCTAGCGACGCGCAAATGCCCCAAATGCGGAACCGAACAGCCCGGCGACGCTCTCTATTGTCCGAACTGCGGCGCAGCCCGGGCGGCCGTCGCCACTTCGGATACCGGTGCGGCGATTCTCATGGCTGTCTTCGGGGTCCTCGCCGCGCTGCCGGCGTGGTTCGTGCTGAGCCTCTTCGGCGCATCTCTGCTCAGCAACGTCGGAGTTTCGAAGGGATCGCATCAAGAGTTCTACGTGTCGTGGGGAGCGACGTGCTTTTTCATCTTCCTTACGCTGCTTGCATTTGCCGGCCTCATCGTTGCCGCGCGAGCGCGGATCTCTTCGCCGCTGCGCGCTTTCCTCATCGCGTTTCTGTGCGTGACGCTCGGGCTATTCTCGATCTGCGACATCTTCGCAGTATCCTCGCAGTCGCCGGGATGAGCTAGCTTTGCCGCTCCCGGTTTACGATTACACGGTTCTCAAGAGCGTACGCGCCGTTTGCCCCCGCTGCTTCGCCGAGAACGAGGGGTTCGATCCGCAATATCCGGAGGACATCTGCGACGCGCACTTAGTCGAGCGCGACGGGGCGGTTTACTTGCGCCGCTGGTGCCGCCGCGGCCACGGCGAAGTCTGGTCGCTCTACGAAGAGGATGCCGCACTGTGGCGCTACTTACAGCAGTGGCGCGTTCCGACGAAGATCATCAACCCCGATACGAACGAACTCTATCCCGTACCGATGGGCTACGAGTACGGCCTGGGGCCGGCGCATCTGCAGCACTCGTGCATCTATCTGCTCGACCTCACGACCCAGTGCAACCTGACCTGCCCCGCGTGCTACACGAGCTCCAGTCCGGCGCTTGGACACTATCTGCCGTTAGAGGAGGCCGTCGCCGCCGTCACTACCGCACTCGCTCGCGAAGGCGGGCGCCTCGACGTCGTCATGCTTTCGGGTGGCGAGCCGACCGTGCATCCGCAAATTCGCGAGCTGATCGAACGGCTTTGCGAGCTTCCGATCACGCGAATTCTGCTCAACACGAACGGCGTGCGC
>JBAPZS010000108.1:0-9201 GCA_049285355.1 Candidatus Cybelea sp.
GTCGAGCCCTTGCATGAGGTGATTCGCCTCGTCGCCCGTCGCGGCGTGACGACCGCGATACAAATCCGGTACGACGACGTTAAAGCCGCCCGACACGAGCCGATCGGCCGTCGCCTTGATGCGCTCGTCAAGCCCCCACCACTCGGCAAAAAGTACGACTCCTGGAGCGTGAGGCTCGGGCGCCTGCGCAAAATAAGCCGGCGCCGGCTTTCCGTCCGGCCGGCGAAGCTCGACCATCGAGCCCATCAGCGAGGCTCCAGGGCGGCACCCTCTTCGGCATCTTGGCGATCGAGATTCTCAACGCGCTCGGTCAGCAGCCACTCGTTGGCTGCGTGGACATCTTGCGGGGCAACCCGCTCGTGTAACCACGCGTAGAGCTGTTGATCGTCCGGATAGCGGCGCAGGGCGTCCTCGAACTCCTCGCGCGTAACTTTCCACCGCTCCATGACGCCCCTATCCATCGGACAGGGATAGATATAGTCGTGAATCGTTCCGGCCGCAAATGCGCGCCCTTTATCGGAGACCCGCAGCAGCCAGAGGGCATCGCCGATCGCCTCGCGGCCCCGGCGTGGGAAGGTCGTTCCATTACGAAAATCGGTAGGCATGCGCCTCATAATGCGCGCGAGAAACGGCGGGTTGCGTCCGCGAGCCGAGCGAACCGAGCGTAGCATGCAAAACCACGAGACCCGCCGGCGCCGGGAGCCGCGTTGGCACGCCTCCGTGGCCGTCGTGGCAGCGCTCGCCCTCTACATCACGCTGCCGCCGCGACTGATCATCGGTCCGACCTGGCTCGCGCCCTTGCTGACGCTCGTCATTTTGATCCCGCTGATGGTGCTCGCTCCTCGTCGAAGCCAAGAGACGCATCGCATCCGCTTCTGGAGCATCATCCTCATTGCAATCGTCAACTTTTTTAATCTCGCCTCGGTCTTGCTGTTGGTCGCGGGATTCTTCCATCCCGAGAAAGCGAAGCTGCAATCGGCTGCGATGCTCCTGCGCACCGGGCTGCAGATCTGGCTCACGAACATCCTCGTATTCGGGCTGTGGTATTGGGAGCTCGATGCAAACGGTCCCGACGCGCGCGCCGGCGCCGGCGCGGCGATCGAGGCGCGAAACGTGGACTTTCTCTTTCCGCAGATGCAGATGGCCGGGCGCGACCTCCCGTGCATCGACGCGTCGTGGAAGCCGCAGTTCTACGACTATCTCTACCTTGCGTTTACGAACTCGACGGCGTTTAGTCCGACCGACGTCATGCCGTTGAGCCGCTGGGCCAAGGGATTGATGACGGTGGAGGCGATGATCTCCCTGATTACGATCGCCATAGTGTTCTCGCGCGCGGTCGGCCTGTTGTAGGACGCGGTGGCGGGATGCGCGAAGCGGGAGGGTCGCCTGGCGCGCGGGTATGATGTAATGGCAGCCTGCGACCTTCCCAAGGTTGATGCGTGGGTTCGATTCCCACTACCCGCTAGCTGGGGCCGCAAACGCGCATTGAGTATAATAGGGCGACGTAGCCAAGTGGTAAGGCAGGGCTCTGCAAAAGCCCCATTCGGCAGTTCGAATCTGCCCGTCGCCTCCAGAATCTTTCAATGACGCGTGTCGCGGTGGTCGGCGCGGGGGCGATCGGCGGTTTTCTTGCATCCGCACTTGCGCGCGCCGGCGTTCCGGTGGCCGTCGTGGCGCGGGGCGAGCACGCGGCGGCGATCCGTCGCGACGGCCTACGTGCCGAGAGCGACCTAGGAGACTTTCGCGTTCGGGTTCCCGTGGATGACGATCTTCGCCGGCTCGGCGATTTCGATTTTCTGCTGCTGACGTTTAAGGCGCACCAGTGGCCGGAGCTCCTCGAACAACTGGCGCCCTTTAGCGACGCCGCGACAACACTCGTAACGTTGCAAAATGGCGTGCCGTTCTGGTACGAGCGCGAACCACCGCTGCATAGCGTCGATCCCGCCGGTGCCATCGGGAATCTTTTCCCGGACGCGCAAGTCATCGGAGGCGTCGTTCACGTCTCCGGCGAGATTGCAGCGCCGGGTCACGTTCGGCAAAGCGGCGGGCTGCGGTACGTCTTCGGCGACCCCGGCGGCGGTTGCGGGCGGCACACCGGCGAACTCATCGCGCTTCTTGAAGCCGCCGGCCTCGCACCGGAGGCCGATGAAAACGTTCGTCAGACGGTCTGGTTAAAGCTCGTGAACAACGTGGGACTCAACGCGGTGAGCGTCATGCGGCACCTGACGATCAAACCGATGCTGGATAACGCGCAGACGCGCGCGCAGGTGCGCGCCCTCATGCTCGAGGCGTTGGAGGTGGGCCGCGCGATGGGAGTCGTCGGCGAGGTCGATGTTGATGCGCGGCTCGCCTATGCGGCTCGGTTACGCGACGTGAAGACGTCCATGCTGCAGGACTACGAGCGCGGGCGCCGGCTGGAGATCGATCCAATTCTCGGAGCAGTCACCGAACTGGGCGGCCGGCACGGTGTCGAGACTCCGTGCGTAGCGGCGGCCTACGAGAGGCTGCGAGAACTCGAAGCGAGTCGAAGATGACGTCGGCGCAACCGCTGGAGGTTGACATCGAAGATCTCGCCGGCGTCGGACCCAAGAGTGCACTGCTGTTGCGCGAGCTGGGCGTGGCGAGCGCGCAGGCGCTACTGGACTATCTGCCCTTCCGGTACGACGATCTGCGTCTGCCGACGCCCGCACGCCGGCTGGGAGAGACGGGCGGCGAGGAGAATGCCGTCGGCACGGTGACCGCCGTCAAAGAACGCCGCGTGCGCGGGCTGGAGATCGTGGACTTGCAGTTGCGCGACGACGCCGGCGATCCGTTTGGCGCGAAGTGGATCGGGCGCAACCGCTACGTCATGGGACGCTTTCACGAAGGGATGCGGCTCTTCGTGCGCGGGCGCGTCGAGCGTAGCTTCTCCGGAGCCGTCGTGAACGTGGCGCAGCACGGAGTCTTGGGCCAAGACCAACCGTACCGCGGCGAGATGGTTCCGGTCTATCGCGCCAGCAAGGATTTGGCGAGCCGCAAGATCGCGATGATCGTGCGAAAGAATCTCTCACGGCTCCTCGATCTCGTTCCACCGGACCCGTTGCCGGCTCACCTCGCCGCCGCGCGGAAGTATGGCTCGCTGCGCGATGCTTACCAGACGATCCACCTGCCCGAGACGCCGGAGGAGGCGGATCGCGCGCGCGAGCGCTTCGTCTTCGGCGAGTTTCTTGCATTGGCGACCGGGGCGCAGCTGCGACGCGCGGAACGCGAGAGCGATCACGACGCGCACGCCCTCGACGTACCGGCGGACCTGTTAGAGCGCTTCGAAACATCGCTGCCGTTCGCGCTAACGGGCGCGCAGCGGCGAACGATTCACGAGATCTGGGACGATCTGCGGCGGGACGTGCCGATGAATCGCCTCTTGCAGGGCGACGTCGGCAGCGGCAAAACACTGGTTGCGGCGGCCGCAGTACTAGCCGCGGCCGCAAATGGACTGCAATCCGCACTGATGGCGCCGACCGAACTGCTGGCGTGGCAGCATGCGAGCAAACTCGCACCGCTGCTCGCGCCGTTGGGGCTCGGCGTGGAGGCGGTCTTTGGAAGTCAAAGCGCGCGCTCGCGGCGCGCGGCGCTCGAGAAGCTTGCGAGCGGCGAGGCAGCCCTTGCGGTCGGGACTCATGCGCTACTCACCGAAGGCGTGGATTTCGAACGCCTGGGACTGGTGATTATAGACGAGCAGCATCGCTTCGGCGTCGAGCAACGCGCGCGCTTGCGCGGAAAAGGATCGTCGCCGCATACGCTGCACATGACGGCGACTCCGATCCCACGTACGCTCGCCCAATCGCTGTACGCCGATCTGGATCTCTCCAGTCTCGATGAGCTGCCGCCGGGCCGGACGCCGATCGAGACCTTTGCGGTTCGGACGAGCCGGCTCGACCGAGTCTACGATTTCGTGCGCAAGAACGTTGCCCGCGGCCATCAAGCGTATATCGTCGCGCCGGTAATCGAGGAGGGAGAGAGCGCACTTACGAGCGCGATCGGAGAGGCGGAGCGGTTGCGGCGCGAGGTCTTTCCCGACCTGCGGCTCGGGCTGCTGCACGGACGCTTGGCGCCGCGCGAAAAAGAAGCGATCATGGCACGCTTCGTGAGGGGAGAGCTCGACGTTCTCGTTTCGACGACGGTCGTAGAAGTAGGCGTGGACGTTGCCAACGCGACGGCGATGATCGTGCTCGATGCACATCGCTACGGCCTCGCGCAACTGCATCAGCTGCGGGGCCGCGTCGGTCGTGGCGCGGCCGAGTCGTTCTGTATCCTCGTCTATCCGGATGAGGTCGCGAGCGAGCGGCTCGTGATCCTGACGCAGACGACCGATGGTTTTGCAATCGCCGATGAGGATCTGCGGTTGCGTGGCCCGGGCCAGCTCTCGGGAACGATCCAGTCGGGAGCGGCGGAGCTGCGGCTGGGCGATCTGCTTCGCGACGTGGACATCTATCGGGTCGCAAAGGCGGCCGCCGAGCGGCTCGTCGGCGCAGACCCCGCGCTCGATGCGCCGGAGCATGCGGGGCTACGGGCAGCGCTCGCCGCCCAGCCGAGCACACGCGCGTTGCTGGTATCGTCGTGAACGCGCGCAAAATGCTCCTTTGCGCCGCTGCCATCGTTGGGGCGTTCGTCACGATGCGCACGAGCGCGCCCGCTCAATCCGACGACGTCGCTCGCGCCACGCTCTCTAACGGCCTGCGCGTCATCGTCGTGCGCAACCCGCTTGCCCCGGTCGTTACAACCGTACTCAACTATGAAGCCGGCTCCGACGAGCAATGGATACCGGGCTTGGCCCATGCGACCGAACACATGATGTTTCGAGGCAGCGCGACGCTTTCGTCATCGGCGCTCATGGAGGCAGTCGGTGTCACCGGCGGCGATTTCGATGCCGATACGGAGAGCACGGTGACCCAGTATTACTTCACCGTTCCCTCGGCCTATCTCGACGTCGCGTTGCGCGCCGAGCGGTCGCGGGCAAGCGGTCTGCTTGCGCTGCCGGCGCAATGGAATCAAGAGCGCGCCGCGATTACCCAAGAGGTCACGCAGGATAACAGCGACGCGTTCTATCGGCTCTTCGTCAAAATGCAGGCCCGCCTGATCGGCGGGACGCCGTATTCAAAGAATACCCTCGGCACCGCGAAGGATTTTGCACAGAGCGTCAACAGCGCGCAGCTGCTAAAGTTCTACAGCGCGTGGTACCATACGAACAACGCCGTCTACGTGATCGCCGGCGACGTGGATCCGCAAGCGACGATCGCGCGCGTGCGCGACCTGTTCGGAGATCTCCCGGCGGCAAAGCTGCCGGCGCGTCCTGCAGTCGCGCTGCGGCCGTTGCGAAGCGCGCTCTATCACGACACGTCGGATCAAGCCTTTACCGCGGTCGTGCTGGGCTATCGCTTTCCCGGGTTCGATAGTCCGCAGTACGCGGCCGGGCAGATTCTCGCCGACGTGCTCGAGAATCAGCGCAGCGATTTCGGGGGTTTAGCCTATACCGGGCGCGCACTGGCCACCGAGTTTTACGTTCAGGCGTACCCGAAGATCTCGATCGCGCTGGCACTGGCCGCCGTTCCGGTAAGCGTGCGAGCGCAGACGATCGACCGCGAGCTTCGCGCAATCGTCGAGCGATATCGAAGAACCGGCGTGCCGGCGAGTCTCGTAGATGCGGCGAAGTTGCGCGAAGTCTCGCAAATCGAGTTCAGCGCCAATTCGATCGAAGGCCAGGCACTCGAGTGGAGTGAGGCGGTCGCCGTGCAGGGTCTCGCCTCGCCGCAAGACATGATCGGGCGGTTCGAAGGCGTGAGCGTCGCCGACGTCGATCGGGTGCTGCGAACCTATCTGGATGACCGGACCGCGGTCGTCGCCTACGCGGTTCCCAAGAACAGCGGTGCCACCAGTGCCGGCGGCGAGATGGCCAAAGAGAACAACGAGCTGCCGCCGGCGACGCACGAGCCGTTGCCGAGCTGGGCGCAAAATATTCTGGCGCACCTCGCCGTGCCGCAGCAGACGATAGCGCCGTCGGACATGCGCCTCTCCAACGGCATGCGTTTAATCGTTGCGCCGGAACACGCCACGCATACGGTGGTGGTTGCCGGAGAGATCGAAAGCGATCCGCAGATTCAGGAGCCGGCGGGGAAGGAGGGCGTGGCCGACGCTGCCGCCGCGCTCCTTCCATACGGAACGACGACGTACGGCCGAGTTGAATTTCAGACGCAGCTGGACGAGATCGCCGCGGCGACGGATGCAGGCACCGAGTTCGGACTCTCGGTGCTCTCTGCGCACTTCGAACGTGGGCTGCAGCTTCTAGCCGACGAAGAGCTGCATCCAGCCTTGCGCAGTTCGGATTTCGACATCGTTCGCAAGCAGAGTGTCGGCGCGCTCGATGGAGCGATGAGCTCGCCCGAACATCTGGCGGATGTTGCGGTCGCAAAGGCGCTCTATCCGGCCGGCGATCCCACGCAGCGCTTCGCCACGCCCGGAAGCGTCGGCCCTCTGACGCTTGCGGACGCGAAAGCGTGGTTTGCGAGGGCCTATCGGCCCGACCTGACGACGGTGGTCGTGATCGGCGACACGACGCCGGAGGCGGCCAAGGCGCTTTTCGAGAGATACTTCGGCGCCTGGACGGCAACGGGAGCGAGGCCGGAACTGAATCTTCCGCCGGTTCCGCCGAACCGTTCGGCCCAGATAAACGTTCCCGCGACCGGACGCGTGCAGTCGGACGTGCAGTTGATCGAGACGCTCGCGCTGGTACGAAACGACCCAGCCTGGGCGCAGCTGCAGGTTGCAAACACCGTCTTGACCGGCGGCTTTTATTCGTCGCTGCTGTATCAGGATCTCCGCGAGATCCACGGCTACGCATACTCTATCGATAGCACGCTCGATGCGGGCAAGACGCGCGCAACCTTCGGTTTCCAATATGGTTGCGATCCGAAGAATGTCGTTGCGGCGCAATCGCATATTTCGGCGATGCTGGGGCTGCTGATGCGCGAGCCGATCGAATCGGATCGACTGTTGCGCGCCAAGGCCTTGTTGATGGGCGAGCTTCCGATTGGCGAAGCGAGTTATGACGGCGTGACCGAGCAACTCTTGGATTATGCGTCGCTGGGACTTCCCTTGAATCAAAGCGTCATCGACGCGCAGGCCGAGCTGGGGGCGAGCGCCGAGAGCATCCGCGAGGCTGTGGAAAAGTACGTCCGTCCAAGCGATTTCGTGCGGGTCGTCACCGGGCCGGCTCCTCGTTAGTGTCAGGAGACTAGGGGTCGCGCGAGCGATCCGTCGAAGCCCGCCGAGGTGGAGGTTGTTCGCGGAATCGGCTTCGATCTCGATCATACGCTAGCGATCGATAACCGTCTCGAGCGGGTTGCGTTCCTGCGCCTCCTGGACACGGTTTTGTCGCGCGGCGGGCACACGGTGGGCACCTTCGGCGACGAGATCGACGCGATCGATGCGCTCCTGCAGCGCCAGCGCCAGAGTGACTTGACGATCGAGGAGGCGGTCCGGCTCTTCGTAAGCGAGCACGGCGTGGCGTGCGACGAGGGATTCGTCGCCGCTTTTCGGGCGATGGCGGTCGACATGATCGACGAGTTTGTAATCCCGCTTCCGGGCGTGCACGAAACGATCGGAACGTTACGAGAGCGAGGAATCGGCGTGGCCGTACTGACCAACGGTTGGAATCCCTTGCAGAAGGGTAAGGCGGCGAAGGCCGGCTTCGACGGTCCGGTTCTGGTGAGCAGCGAGATCGGCGAGCGCAAGCCCTCCGCCGGAGCGTTCGAGCGCCTTACGAACGTGCTCGGGAGCGCACCGGAAAATACCTGGTACGTCGGGGATGATCCCTATAACGACGTTGCCGGCGCACGCGCCGCCGGCTTGCAGACCGTCTGGATGAACTGGGAGCGGCAGGCGTACCCGCCGACGCTCGCGCCGCCCGGGCATACGGTCCGTTCGTTTGCCGAGCTTTTAGCGCTCGTTCCCGAATGCGTTCGCGCGTCATGATTTTGCGCGCGATCCTTGCCTGCGCAGCCGCACTACTCGCCTGTACGGCATTGACGGCGCCGGCCGACTATCAAGCCAAGCTCGTCAATCTCGAACGCAGCTACACGATGTGGTCGTTCGAGCAGAATCCGACCTCGGCGACCGACGCCGGTATACATACATATGACACGGCGCTAGCGGACTTCTCGCCGAAGACGCAGGCGGCGCAGCTGGCACGGTTGAGGCAGTATCGTAACGAGTTGGCGGCCCTCGAGCCGCCAGCCGGCGCGACGCCGCACGAGCGCGTTGACTATCTGTTGATTCGTGCCGACTTGGAGGGGGATTGGTGGAGCCGGAGCGTCTTGCAAGGCTTGCAGCGCAATCCGAGCATCTACGAGGGAGAGTGCACGAACGGCATCTTCTCGATCGTTAAGCGAGAGTACGCTACCGATGAGGTGCGCGTCAAAGATGCGATCGCGCGGCTGCGCGCCTGTCCTCGGGTGCTCGAGCAGGGTCGCGCGAATCTGACCGAGCCGGTTCGCGAGTTTGCCCAGATCGCCTCCGAGGATATTCGCGACGGCGACTCGCTCTATACGACCAGTCTCGATACGATAGCGAGGAACGCCTCGCCGGCGACGCGGCAGGAGCTCTCGCAGGCGCAATCGGTCGCCTTAAACGCGCTGCACGCATACCGCAGCTGGCTCGACGCGCATATGAGCAGCTTCCGCGCCGGCGGCTTTGCCGTTGGGCGCAAGCAGTACGATTGGTATCTTAGGCGCGTCTTGCTCTTGCCTTTTAACGCCGACCAAGTTGCCGAGATCGGCCGGCTCGAGCTGGCGCGCGATCGGGCGTTGGAGGTTTGGGAGAAGGGGCGAGACGCCCACGAACCGCCGGGGCCACCCGAGCCGCAGTTCTCCACTAAGGAAGAGTTCTTAGCCTACTACGAGCGCAGCCTCGCGCAGTTGATCGCGTTCATTAACGCGCACGACATCGTGACGATTCCATCGTACATCGGGCCATTTCATATCGTCGAGGTACCGAAGGCGCTGGCCGCGACCTATCCCGGCGGCTTCATGAACCCGCCGCAGATGTTCTCGGACGACCGTCAAGGTTTTTACTTCGTTCCCGACTTTAGCTCGTCGAATCAGAGCTTCTTCGTACAGCAAGCGCGGCAATCGGTGCTACCGCTGCTGGGGCACGAAGGCATCCCAGGAC
>JBAPZS010000109.1:0-1902 GCA_049285355.1 Candidatus Cybelea sp.
GCGGCCTGCGGCATCGGCATTCCGCTGCGCTTTACGAGTTACGAGTTTTGGCTCTTCTTTCTGATTGTCGCCTTGCTCTTCTATCTGCTGCCGCGCCGCGCCGGCTGGTACGTGCTGCTCGTTGCGAGCTACTATTTCTACGCGCGTTGGAACGCCTGGTACGTCGTCTTCCTGTGGATCTTAACGGTGAGCGATTTTGCGATCGGGATCTGGTTGGCGCGCGCGCGCGAAACCGGCCGGCACAGCCGGCTGCTGCTCGGTGCCGGGATCGCAGCGAATCTTGCCTTCCTCGGTACCTTCAAATATCTAAACTTCGCGAGCAGCACAGTGGCCGCGCTCGTTGGAATGCATCAAAACCCGTGGCTGGTCAATCTCTTCGTTCCGATCGGCATCAGCTTCCACACCTTCCAAAGCATCTCGTATCTCGCCGACGTCTATCGGGGGCGCACGCCGGCGGTTCGCAAGCTGTTCGATTACGCGCTGTATCTCGCGTTCTTTCCGCAGCTGCTGGCCGGGCCGATCGTTCGCGCCGGGCTCTTCTTTGGCGAATTCTTTACCTGGCGCGTCCCCGGTCCTGACGACGTAACCTACGGGCTCGCCCGCGCCGGCTTCGGTCTGCTGAAGAAGACCGCGATCGCCGATCAGTTTGCCGCCGTCGCCAACAGCTACTTCGATTCCATTGCTAGCCATCCGGGCGCGCCGGCGGCCTGGAGCGCGCTGTTTGCCTTCAGCATGCAGATCTACTTCGATTTCTCCGGCTACAGCGATATCGCGATCGGCTGCGCGCGGCTGCTCGGATTCGTCTTCCCCGAAAACTTCAACATGCCGTACCTAGCGACGAGCATCGGCGACTTCTGGCATCGTTGGCACATCACGCTCTCGACCTGGCTGCGCGACTACCTTTACATCCCGTTGGGCGGCAGCCGTCACGGATTGCTTGCGACGCTTCGCAACCTCATGCTCACGATGCTCTTGGGTGGCCTCTGGCACGGCCCGCAGTGGACGTTTGTCGCCTGGGGCGGCTTCCACGGTGCGATGCTCTGTCTCGAGCGCATCCTCGGGATCGATCGCCCTTCGAAGCCTGTCCTGAGCGGAGTCGAAGGGCCGCGCGGGCTCGTCACGCTCGGCCGTGTGGTGCTCACCTTTCTCATCGTGACGCTCGGCTGGGTGCTCTTCCGCGCGTCCTCGTTCAGCGTGGCGCTAACCGTCTATCGGGCGCTCTTCGCGGGCGGCCCCGGCGCGCCGTTGCTCGGCGGGTGGAACGCCGTGCTCGCCGCCGGGATTATCGCGTACGGCGGCGTGCGTTTGTTGCTCGACCGCTGGAAAATCGCGCCCGACTGGTTCGGATTGCGACCCGGGCTCCAGGCTGGAGCGCTGGCCGCTCTGCTGCTGGCCTTGCAGCTCTTCTCGTGGCCCGGGCCGTCGCCGTCTTTCATCTACTTCAAGTTCTAGGGCTGGAATAATCCGCGGCCGGTCGAAGGACGGCCCGGCATGATGGCCCCTCTCGATGCGGCGCCTTTGAGCGACCAACGCGCCTCCCTTCAGCGTTACCTCAGCGGGATCGTCACTTCGTTTGACTCCGTCGCCGGGCGCATCATCGCCGAGCGCCTTCCGGCCCGCTATGCGCGCGATCCCGTTCGGGCGGCCCTGGTGCTGTGGGCCTGCGCGGCCGCGAACGGCGCCGAGAGTGGGGACGCACTTCCGGTCGCCGCGGCCTTCGATCTCTTCGACCGGTTCATGCAGCTGCACGACGAGCTCGCCGACGAATCGGCCGAGACGACCGCGCGTTGGGGCCTGGGACAGAGCCTCAACGCCGGCGACGCGCTTTACGCCGTCGCCTTTCACACCCTTGCAAGCGAGGTTCGCAGCCCACTGCGCCGGCTCGAGGCGGCGCGACTTGCC
>JBAPZS010000110.1:0-2195 GCA_049285355.1 Candidatus Cybelea sp.
GGGCTGCAGGAGTGCGGCGTCTCGACCCTCCTCCAATGGCCGAACGACCTATTGCTCGGTGAGCGCAAGCTCGGAGGCATCCTCTGCCAGTCCCGTGTGACCGGCGCAGTAGCGCGCGTTGCCTGCGGCGTGGGAATCAACGTGCGCCGTTCGGCTCAGGATGACAACGCGAGCGGGTGGGCCTTTTGTGAGGACGTCGCTCGGGTCGATCGCGCGGTGCTGCTGGCGGCAATCCTGCGTGCCTACCACGTTAAACTCGCCGCGCTCGACGAACCGTCGCGAGTCATCCGCGAGTGGGAGCGGGCGGCGGAAATACCCGGGCGGCGCTATCGCGTTCTGCGCGATGGTGCGCGAGAGGCTTTCGACGCCGAGGCGCAGGCGCTCGAAGACGGCGGCGCCTTGCGCGTCGTGCGCGAGGACGAAAGAAGCGAGACGGTCGAGATGGCCGACGCGAGGGTGCTGCGTTAAGAACTGCGCGCGCGCGCCAGGCGGCGATCGCAGATGTCGCAGAATTGCGGCATCTTATTGTCGGTCTCGAATATCGAGTTGGAGTGATACATCGCGCAGCGCGCGTTGTAGCAGTGCTTCAGACCGAAAGCGTGCCCGAGCTCGTGAATGCTCTCTTTAAGCATCCGCTGAAAGAGCACGTTCGCGTCGCCCGGCTCGCCGTAGAACTCCGAGCGAAGGCGATGCGTCGAGACGACGGCGACGCCCTGCGACTCGTCGGCGTCGCCGAAGACGAAGCGGTGCGACGTCTTGTAGAGATCGAAATCTGTGATCGCCAGCGCGGTCGCGCCCGGCTCGGGGTGCGCCCGATGCACTTTCCCGATGAGCGTCGCGACGAAGAGCTGGCCGCGCGTGGCGTTGAGCGAACTGCGCGGGACCACGAGCGAGCGCTCCACGCCGGCGCAGCCGAGGAATCGTTCTTCAAGACAGGGAGCGAGACGGTTCATGAATGTCATATCAACGGCGTTGATCGGCACGATTCGCATAATCGAATCCATCTCGGGCTGTCTACTTCGCTCGTGAAATCTAGGTGGCCTGCATCGGGTGCGTCGAAGTTGCGGCAATGATCATCGGCGTAGGCATCGACTTGGCTCGCGTTTCGCGCTATCGCTTCGGCGAGCGCGAGCTCGCGTGGTTCGCGCGAAAGATCTATACGGAGGGCGAGATGGCCTACGCGATGCGCAAGCGCAACTGGCCCGAGCGGCTTGCGGGATTCTTCGCCGCTAAGGAGGCGACGCGCAAGGCCTTCGGACACGCCATTCCATGGCGCAGCGTCGGCGTTGGGCACGAGCGCAGCGGCAAGCCGACGATCGAGCTGCGCGATCGCGCGCAGCAACTGATCCAGCGGCGCGGCGTGCGCGTGATTCATCTAACGATTACGCACACCGCCGAGATGGCCGCTGCGGTCGTGATTCTGGAATCGTGATCTACGTTCTGACACCCGCGCAGATGCGCGCTGCCGATGCGGCCACGATCGAGCGTACCGGTGCCGACGAGCTCATGCGCAACGCCGGCCGACGCGTCGCCGACCGATTGCGGACGATGGCCGAACCGGGCGCAAGAATCGTCGCGTTCGCGGGGCCGGGCAACAATGGCGGCGACGCGTTTGCCGCCCTAGCCGAGCTGGCGCGAGATTACGACTGCACGGTCGCCGCCGATCCCTCGGCGCACGGCTCGGATGCACGCGTCGCCGCGCGGACGAGGGCGCAGCAGGCCGGCGTCCGGATCGTACCGTTGCCCCAAGACAAGCGCGAGGCGCGCGCGCTGTTGGAGAAGGCGCTCGGCGTCGACGGCATGTTTGGAACCGGCGCGCGGCTACCGCTACCTGAAGCCTATAGGCATTTAGCGCGCGCGCTCGATGCCCGAGAACGCGATGTCCTCGCGATCGATATCCCCAGCGGCATCGATGCGCTTACCGGAGCCGTCGGCGAGGATGTCGTGCGCGCCTCGGTCACCGTTACGTTGGCCGCCGCCAAGCCCGGCCTCTTGCTGGAGCCCGCACGCGAATACGTCGGCGAGCTGTGGTGCGTGGATATCGGGATCTCGCAGGGGATGCTCGCCGCGCAGCCGCGTACGTTCGCTACGCTCGATAACGAAGAGTTTATGAAGCTCTTGCCGCGGCGCGCGGCCGACACCGACAAGCGCGCGGCCGGGGCGCCGTTGATCGTCGCGGGATCGCCGCAGTTTCC
>JBAPZS010000111.1:0-2241 GCA_049285355.1 Candidatus Cybelea sp.
GTCGAGCATGGCGCGAGCGCGATGAGGATCGCGATGAGAATAGCAAGGGTCTTCATTTTGGTGGCTCCTGGTCGAGCTTGCCGCTGCCGGTAAGGTACGTACCCTTTTGCGTGTGAGCCGCGAAGATCACCGAGTGCGGGCCGACTTTGAGCGACGATAGCGGCAGCTGCTGGTCCTGATCGGTTGAATTGAAATAGAACGTCGCGCTGCGGAACGGAATCGGGTGCGTGCCGTCCTCTTTCAATGACATGCTTCCGCCGGTGCATCGGATAAGAGCGGTGCTGCGATCGCAATTAACGCCCGAGATGACCACGGTCGAAACGCTATCGGCGGAGGTAAGCGTCAGCGTGTTGTTAACGACTCGCATCTGCACGCCGGAGTACGTTTGAACGGTGTCGTCCGATTGCTGGATGCGAAGGGTTCCGGTTGCGGCCGCCGGCGCAGCGAGACTGAGGACGAGGGTGGCGAAGACTGGGACTGTTAGTTTCATGCTCCAAGACCTCGGAAAATCAGTATAGAAGCGAGGCCGCACGTCTGCAAGGGGGCGGCCTCAAGGGAGAGTTTTGGCTAGCTAGGGGTGCGGACTCGGGGGTGGCATTCCGCCCGCCGGCGGCGCGCCTCCGGTGGACTTGTCGGCTTTCTTCTGTTTCTTTTGGCAGCCCTTAGGCGTTGACTTGCAGGTATGTTTCTTTTGGCTCGTCGGCGCCGGGCTTCCGGGAGGTGCCGGCGGCGCGCCTTGGGCTAGGGTCGAACCGGTTGCGAGAAACGCCGCGCAAATTGCAAGAATGAGAACGCGGGAAACCTTTAGCATGGAGTGCCTCCTTGCGCAAGGAGCATTCGCGAAAGCCTAAGGCTCGCCTGGCTCGAAAGCTCTGCTCGGGAGGTCAACCGATGAGCAACCCGCCTGGCGACCGTATGCTTAAGGAATCACCGATCTTTCCGGCAGCCGTGGTACTCGCGCTTCCAATCATTATTCAGCTTCTTCCCGCTCGCTTCCAAATGTTGCCGCGGGGTTTTGCATTCGTTGGAGGCGTTGCGCTCGCGATTCCGATGCTTGCGGCCGGGTTTGATCCAACGAATCGTTCCTGGGCGCGAGCGGAACGAATAACGGCGGCGATCGTTCTGCCGCTCGCGATTCTCATCGAGCTGGTGACGCTGGCATATCTTCTGCGCGATATGGCTAAGGTCCATTCGGGGATCAGCGGACTCACGCTGCTCACGACCTCGATCTCTATCTGGACGACGAACATACTCGTCTTCGCTTTAGCGTACTGGCAGATCGACCGCGGCGGACCCTTTGGGCGGCACAACGGATGGCAGGGTCGCACCGATTTTACGTTTCCGCGCGGCGATCCGAGCGATAACGTGCCGGAGAACTGGCAGCCGATCTTTGCCGATTACCTGTCGCTTGCATTCAATACGTCGGCGGCTTTCAGCCCCACCGACGTCTTACCGCTGTTGCCGCGCGCCAAACTGCTCATGATCACGCAGAGCATCATCTCGCTCATCACGGTCATCGCCGTCGGCGCTCGGGCGATCAATATCCTCGGAAGCTAGCAACGGAGCAAGGCAACCGTCACGTTACCGGGTGGGCGCCAATCGGCCGAAGGAGGGCGTGCCGAGTCACTGAAAGGTGCGGAAAACTTATCGAACCGCCGGAGAGGAATGAGATGCGCCTATCGTCCGTCACCACGAACGGTCTTGCTTTCATCGCGCTCGGTGCGCTGCTCGCAGGTTGCTCGAATGGAGCGCAGTTCGCTCCGCTCGGCGCCGGAGCAGCGTTTCGCGCTCGTCCGGCGGCTACCACCGAAGTCGTGCTGTATAAGTTCACGAACGGGGCCGACGATGGCTCCGGTCCGTGGGGCAGTCCCGTTGAGGATGGTAGCGGCGCGCTCTACGGCACGAGTTCGGCGGGCAGCGGCACCGCCGGCGTCGTCTGGAAGCTGACTCCGTCGGGCAAGACATACAAAGAAAGCGCAATCTACAAGTTCCCGGCCAGCCGGAGCGAAGGTGCGGCCCCCGAAGCGGGCCTGGTCATCGATTCGAGCGGCGCGCTCTATGGCACCACGTCGTCGGGCGGCAAGGGTTCGTGCGGCGGGTGCGGCGTTATCTTCAAACTGACGCCGAAAGGAAAGAGCTACACCGAGAGCACGCTTTACGATTTTGGTGCGTCGAGCAAGGACGGCACGGTTCCGGTTGCCGCGCTGACGTTCTCCGGCACCAAGCTTTTCGGTGTGACGG
>JBAPZS010000112.1:0-6442 GCA_049285355.1 Candidatus Cybelea sp.
CCGTAGCAGAGCGCGAGTGCTTCGCGAACGCCCGACGCCGAGAGCGTAACGTAGAGCGCCACCGGGAGCGAGGTTGGATGAAATGCCACGATGCTCGTTGCACCGTACTCGCCGATGGCACGCAGCCACGCAAAGGCGACGCCGGCGCCGATGCTGCCCGACGCTGCCGGCAGTGCGACCCGCAAGAAGATGCGCCATTCGCTCGATCCTAGCGTTCGGGCGGCATCGGCGTAGATAGGATCGAGTGCGCTAAATGCGGCCGCCGCGGCGATTGCGACGAACGAACCGGATACGAAAAACTCCGCCACACCGACGCCGAGGAGCGAATCGGGTACGGTCATGCCGTGTGCTGCGAGCCACGCTCCGGCCGGCGAGTTCGTCCCCAGTGCGTAGATCAGCATCAAGCCCGATGCGACCGGCGGAAACGCGAGCGGCAACGCGAGTGCGAAGAGCGCGGCGGCGCGCAGCCCCGGGCGAAGGTGCGCGAGATAGTATCCCGCAGGTACCCCCAGCAGCGTTGCGGTCAGCGTCGCTCCGGCCGATGCGATCAGCGAGATGCGCAGCGCATCGCCTCCCACCCTGCCGAACGTGACGAGCGCTTGCGCCGGCGACATCGCCGCGACGACCGCGCAGACGGGCGCCAGCAGTACGGCTAACAGCACGAGTGCCGCCACGAAAAAGATCGGGCCCGGCCAGCGCAGCGTCATCTCCCTTTGCTTGCGCGGAGGCCGGCCCGGTGCCTGGCTTTCAAGGCGCTGCACGCCGGGTAGCTGAAGTCGAACGCGTGCGAGTCGGGGAAAAACTCTTGGAGCTTGCGCGTGGGCGAGGCGCGCGCGTCATCTTCGCGGTCGGAACCGGCAAAGGCGTCGGCAAGACCACCGCGCTGCGCGCGATCTACGAAGCGGCGTGTCGCGCGCGACTGCGCGTGGGATTGGCCTCAATCGGTCCGAAGCTCGGCTTGCAGTTGCAGCCGGACACGCTCTTCGTCACCGCCCGCTCGCTCTTGCCGCGCTCGCCGGCGAGCGAAATTCTGAAGACTACGAGACTCGAAAGTCCCGTCGGGCCGTTGCTGTTCGCGCGAACCGTTTACGGCGGGCGCTATGACTTAGCGGGTCCGTCGAGCGCCTCGGGTCTTCGCGAAGTCATCGAAGAGCTATCGGCAGGGTGTGACGTAACGCTCGTAGACGGCGCGATCGATCGGCTCGCCACGTTGGCGAGCGCGGCCGGTGCAATCGTCCTGTCGTGCGGAGCGGCGGCTGCCAACTCGGCGCCGGAAGCCGTCGAAGAGGTGGCCGCACTCGCCGCGCGTCTGCGCGTGCCGGCCTGCGATCCGCAGGCCGATGCGATCGACCTGGAGGGCGCGCTCACGGCTCCAACGGCCGCGGCCTTCATCGCAGCACGCGAGTCGCGGCAGATCGTCGTGCGTGACGCAACGCAGATCGTCATTTCGGGCAGAGCGCTCTCGGAGGCGCTCGCGAGGCTGCGGGTGCGCTGTCGCTATCCTCTCGACGTTGTGGCGACGACGGTCTGCGCCGTCGCGCCGGAGCGCAGCTTCGATCCCATAGCGTTCCTTCACGACGTCGCCGCGGCTACGAGCCTTCCGGCGTTCGACGTCTTCGCCGGGAAAGCGGCGGCGTGAAACCGCTCGATCTGCTCGACGCGCGGACCGCGGAGCTGCTCGGTTTCCAGTGGCTCGTAAAAGCGGTCTCGCCGGTCTCGCCGTATGGCGCGCGGCGCTTCGCGGAGCTCGTGCCTTTTCGCCCCGGCGAAGAAGCGGCGGCGCAGTCGCGAGCCCGGCGAATCGTCGAGATCGCAGAGCAGCGGCATCCCGATCGCGTCTCGGCCGCCCGCGCGAGCCTGGCGGAGCTTCCCGATATCGCGAACAGTCTCGCACGCGCGTCGCTCGGGGAGGCGCTCGACGATGCCGATTTCTTGGAGCTGCTACGGTTCTGCGAGATGGTCGAGTCTATCGATGTCGCCAACGAAGCGACGCGCGCGATTCACGTTCTGCTCGAGCCAGGCCGCAGCGAAGCGATGGGCTTTTATCTCTCCGACGTCTTCGATGCCGATTTGGGCAATGCACGTGCCGCGGTCGCCGACGCCCAGGCCGAGCTCGAGGCGGCGCGCGGACGAGAGAACGCGAGCACCGCGCGCGCGCTGGCAAGAGAAGAGATTGCCGGCGATGAGTTCATCGTGATGCGTTCGGAGCTGCGCGCCCCGCTGCCGCGGGGTGTGCGCGTCGTGCGCGAAGCGGCCACCTATCTGCTCTGTGCGCTGGAATATGGCGAGGCCTCGCGCGCGGCGCTCGAGCGACGGGATGCCGTCGCGAGCGCCGTCGCAACGTGCGAAGAGGGCGTTCGCGCGCACCTCTCGTCGGCCGTTCGCACGCACGCCCGCGAGCTCGATGCGGCGACGCGTGCGGCGGCCGAGCTCGACGTTACGCTCGCCGCCGTTCGATTTGCGCAGCGCAACGGCTGCGCCTCACCAGAGGTAGTCATCGAGCCGGCGCTACGCTATCGGGGCGCGCGCTTTCTTCCACTCGAAGAGGAACTGACAACCGCCGGTCGCCGCTTCGTTCCCATTGCGCTGGAGTTGCATGGTCCTGCCGTCCTTACGGGGCCCAACATGGGCGGGAAGACCGTCTCGCTGCAAACCAGCGGCTTCCTCGCGCTCTGCGTCGCTTTTGGATTACCGGTACCCGCGGCCGACGCGCGCGTTGGGCTCTTCGATCAGGTCGCGTGGCTAGGCACTGGATTGCAGGAACGCGCGGGAGGCCTGCTCTCGTTTTTCGCGCGAGAGCTGATGGAGCTCAAAACGGTTATGACGCGCGCTGCGCCGCGACTCTTGATCCTTGTGGATGAATTTGCGCGCACGACCACGCCGCACGAAGGCAAGGCGCTCGTCGTCGCGTTGGCGCAGCGCCTTCAAGAGCGCAACGCCTGCGCGTTGATCGCAACGCACCTTCAAGGGATTGCCGCGGCGGCGCGGGTACGGCACTTTGCGGTGCGCGGGCTCAAAGGCGTGCGCACGCCTCCGGCGATGAACGATCTCGGAGAAGCGCTCGACGCACTCGCGGCCTCGATGGATTACACAATCGCCGAGGTCGGCGCCGATGACGTTCCGGCGGCCGATGCGATCGCGCTCGCCGAGTTGTTGGGCCTCGATCGCGGATTCGTGGAGGCGGCATACCGCGCGCTGTCACAATGAGCGCCATGGACCCGCTGATTATCACCTGCGCACCCGTCGGAGCGGAGATCCGTCCCGATCAGACTCCGTATCTTCCGTACACGCCGCCGTTATTGGGAGAGACGGCGCGCGCGATCCGGGAGGCGGGCGCCTCGATCATCCACGTCCATTGCCGCAACGACGACGGTACCAACACGCATAGCGTCGAGCGTTTCGGGCAGGCCTACGCGGCAATTCGCGCGCAGAGCGACCTGATTGTGCAGTTCTCGACCGGCGGGGCGATCGGCATGACGCCGCGGGAGCGTGCGAGCGTTCTGGAGCTGCGACCCGAGATGGCGACGCTCACTTGCGGCAGCGTCAACTTCGGTGACGAAATCTTTGAAAACAGCTTTCCGATCATGCGCGACCTTTTGAAGCGCATGAATGAGTTCGGCGTGAGACCGGAGCTCGAAATCTTCGACAAGGGCCACCTCGCCAACGCGCGGCGGCTGGCGCGAGAACGGCTGCTCTCGTTTCCGCAGCACGTGGATTTTGTGCTCGGCGTGCCCGGCGGCTTAGAGGCGACGGTCCAGAATCTCTGCGACCTTGTGGACGACCTGCCCGCCGGATGTACGTGGTCCGTCGCGGGGATCGGCAAGGGGCAGCTTCCCATGGCAATGGCGGCGATTGCGATGGGCGGTCACGTGCGCGTCGGTTTAGAGGACAATCTGTACTACAGCCGCGGGCGGTTGGCGCGAAATGAAGAGCTGGTCGCGCGGGTCGCTCGGATTGCGCAAGAGGCCGGCCGGCGTGTGGCCACGCCCGACGTCGCGCGAAAGGTGCTCGGTTTGCCGATGCCGCAATAACCGGCGGGCCATTGTTTACCTATGTTGTGCGACGGACGCTTCAAGCGATTCCGCTGCTGCTCGCCATCTCGGTCATCCTCTTCGGTGTCCTTTACAACATGCCGGGAGGGCCGCTGGCGCCCTATCTGCAGAATCCGCACATCACCGCGGCCGATATCGCGCGCCTCAAACACAACCTGGGCCTCGATCAGCCGGTTCCGATCCAGTATCTGAGGTGGCTCGGGCACGTTTTGGTCGGTGACTTTGGATGGTCGACCAGTAACTCGGAGCCTGTCTTTCAAGCTCTGCTCGAGCGGCTTCCCGCAACGCTCCTGCTCATGGGCGCCTCGCTCTTTATCGCGATCGCGGTGGGCATCACGGCGGGGATTCTCTCCGCGGTTTACCGCTATTCGGTTCTCGACTATGCGATCACGACGTTCGCGTTCTTCGGGCAGTCTATGCCGGTCTTTTGGTTCGCATTGATGATGCAGCTCGCGTTCGCCGTGCATGGAGTACCCCTGCCTTTTGGGTATCAGATTGCGCTGCCGACGGCCGGTATCTCCAGCAGCGACACGTTCGACCTCGGCGATCGGCTCGTGCATCTCATATTGCCGGCGTGCGTGTTGTCCTTACTGCAGATCGCGCTCTTTAGCCGGTTCATGCGCTCCTCGCTGCTAGAGGTCTTGAGCACCGACTACATGCGGACCGCCGCGGCCAAGGGGCTCTCGAGGCGCGCGATCCTCTTCAAGCACGGTTTGAAGAACGCGCTGATCCCCGTCGTTACGGTAACGGCACTCTCGCTGCCGGGCCTCATCGGCGGCGCGCTGGTTACCGAGACGATCTTCGCGTGGCCGGGGATGGGCCGGCTCTTCTACAACGCGCTGCAGCAGAGCGACCTGGCCCTGCTGATGGGCTATCTGGTGCTGCTCGCGTTCTTGGTCGTATTCTCAAATCTGCTTGCCGACGTTACCTACGCCTGGCTCGACCCGCGCGTGAAGTACGACTGATGACCGCGCCGACGATGCCGATGCCCGACAAAGCGATCGCCGAAGACGAGCTGCAGTTTTCGAAAGTAACTTTTTGGACGCGCTTTCGCCGCCATCGTCTCGCCATTGCGGGGGCAATCGTGCTCGCGCTGATGGTACTCGCCGCGGTCTTCGCCGGACAGCTCGCGCCGTTCGATCCCAACGCAATCGATAACGGAACCGTAGCGGTGCCGCATTGGAACGGCACGCCGCTGCCCCCGTGCTTCCAAGACAAGACGCTCTGCTGGGGACATTCGCTGGGAACCGATGAGATCGGGCGCGACCTGTTGTCGCGGTTGCTATTCGGCGCGCGCATCTCGCTCACGGTCGGCCTCTTTGCGGTGCTCATGGAGGTGATTATCGGCACGGTGCTCGGCGCGCTCGCGGGATACTACGGCGGCTGGGTGGACTACGCGCTGATGCGCCTCACCGACGTTTTTCTCTCGATTCCGCTGCTCCCGCTCTTGCTGGTGCTCACCGCGATCGTCGCCGCAACCTCCACGAAGGCGGCGCTCAGTTTCACGGTCATCGTGGTGATTATCGGTGCGCTCTCTTGGCCGCCGGTCGCACGCTTGGTGCGCGCATCGTTCTTGAGTTTACGCGAGCGTGAGTTCGCCGAGGCGGCGCGCGCAGTCGGAAACAACGACGCGCGAATCATCTTTCGGCACCTGCTCCCCAACGCGGTGGCGCCCATCGTGGTGCAGGCAACGCTCGACATCGCCGGCGTCATCATCCTGGAGTCGACGCTTTCGTTTCTGGGTTTGGGCATCCAGCCGCCGACGGCGTCGTGGGGGAACATGCTGTCCACCGCCTCGGACAATCTCCAGATCGCCTGGTGGGCGGCGGTCTTTCCGGGCCTGTGCATTCTGGTGACGGTGCTGGCGATCAACTATATCGGCGACGGACTCCGCGACGCCCTCGACCCCAACATGAGATAACGCGGCCCCTCCCGAACCCGTCCTCTCCCCTGCGCAAGTGGCGGAATTGGTAGACGCACTAGCTTGAGGGGCTAGCGGGAGCAATCTCGTGCTGGTTCGAGTCCAGTCTTGCGCATTTACGGTTTAAAACAGGAGATTGCTCCCGCAGGCAGAGGGCGCAGCGCGGAGCGGTTCTCAAGGCATTGGGGACCCCGGCCGCGCAAGCGGCTGGGGAACGCAATCTCGTGCTGGTTCGCCCTTCGACGGGCTCAGGGTGACAAGTCTTGCACATTTTGAGAAAGGTTGAAGATGCCACGATTCATGGTCGAGCGGACGTTTCCCGACGGGCTGCAGATTCCGATGACGGACGGCGGGTCGAGCGCCTGCCAAGTCGTCGTCGGGAAGAACGCGACGAGCGGCGTCACGTGGATCCATTCCTACGTGTCGAGCGACAAGAAGAAGACCTACTGCATCTACGACGGCCCAGATG
>JBAPZS010000113.1:0-7377 GCA_049285355.1 Candidatus Cybelea sp.
GCGCCGGGAGCCGACGTGGTTACGACGATCGTTCCGGCAATTCAGGCGACGCTCTACGCTTCGCTCTCGCGCTACGATCGCGCGGCGGGAGTCGTCCTCGATCCGCAGACCGGCGCCGTGCTCGCGCTGGCAAGCGTGCCGAGCTACGATCCCAACGACTTCGACGCGCAGTTTCCGGCGTTGCGCAACGACCCGCGCGCGCCGCTCTTGAACCGCGCGTTGGACGGCCTCTACCCGCCCGGCTCGACCTTCAAGATCTTTACCGCCGCCGCAGCGCTGGATAGCGGCTCGGTCACGATGGATTCGCGCTTTGAGGATCCCGGGTACCTCCAGATCGGCGACTTTACGCTGCACGATAACGAAAGCGAGGCGACCGGGAACGCCGATCTGACCACCGCTTTTGCACTCTCGAGCAACGTCGACTTCGCGCAGATTGCGTTGAAGATGGGCGTCGACACGTTCTACGAATACCTCGATCGCTGGGAGATCGGCGCTCCGTTGGACTTTCAACTCCCCGCCGGCAGTTCGCACGTGCCGCCGAAAAGCGATATCGTTCCAGGCGAGCTGGCGCAAATGGGCTTTGGGCAGGGCGCGCTGCTGGTATCCCCATTGCAGATGGCGCTGGTCGGCGCGACGATCGCAAACGCCGGTGCCGAGCCGCGCCCGTACGTCGTGCGGCAGGTGGTGCGCGACGGCGTTCCGGCGAGCCTCTCCGCGACGGCGACCCTGTCGAACCCGGTATCGAGCGATACGGCCGCGAAAGTCACGAAGATGATGATCGCGGTGGTCGAACGAGGAACCGGGACGCCGGCGCGACTGCCGGGAGTATCGGTGGCGGGCAAGACCGGAACGGCAACCAATCCGCTCGGACGCTCGCACGCGTGGTTCGTCGCGTTCGCGCCCGCAGAGCATCCGCGCATCGCGGTAGCCGTCATCGTGGAGAACGTTGGATACGGTGCTACCTTCGCCGCACCGGTTGCTCGCGACGTATTGCGCACGGCGCTGGAGAGCACGGGTAGTTGATCGAAGAGCGAATTTTCAATAACCGGTACCGGCTGGATGGGAAGCTCGGGGAGGGCGGGATGGCCACCGTCTACTCCGGCACGGACATCTTGCTTCGCCGGCGAGTGGCGATCAAGGTGCTGCGCGAACAGTACGCCGCCGACGAAGAGTTCGTGCGACGCTTCTATCAAGAGGCGGAATCGGCCGCGAAACTCTCCCATCCGAATATCGTCAATACCTTCGACGTCGGCCGTCAAGACGACACGTATTTCATCGTCATGGAGTTGGTCGACGGTTCGTCGCTCAACGAGATCATCGCGGCCGATGGGCGACTTCCCGAGCCGGTCGCAATCGACTATGCGGCGCAGATCGCGAGCGGTCTCGCCTACGCGCACCGCCAGGGGCTGCTCCATCGCGACATCAAGCCGGCCAATATCTTAGTCACCAAAGACGACGTCGTGAAGCTCTCCGACTTCGGAATTGCGCGCGCCGTTTCGAAACAGACGATGGCGCTTACCAAACCGGGCCTGGTGATGGGGAGCGTCTATTACCTGTCTCCCGAACAAGCCCAAGAACACGACGTGCACGAAACCTCCGACTTGTACAGTCTGGGCATCGTGCTCTATCAGATGCTGACGGGAAAACTGCCGTATACGGGTGAGTCGCCGGTAACCGTCGCGCTCAAACATATCGGCGATCCCGTTCCGGTGATCGAAGTTCGCGAGAGCGGTATCAGCCCCGCGTTGGCGGCGATCGTGAATCGTTTGCTGCAGAAGAGTCCCGAGCGGCGATTTCAATCGGCGAGCGAGCTGGCGACGGCATTGCGCGAAGCCCGGGAGCGGCCGAGCGTTGCCGGTTATCGAATCGCCGACGACGCTCCCGGACCGGTCGCGCGGCGCTCGCTGCCGCCGCGTCGTTCGCCGATGCCGGATCGATCCTACGAGGGGGCGCTCGATGACGAGCCACGACGTTCGTCGCGCGGCGGGTGGATCGCCGCCGCGTTGATTCTCGTCCTGGTCGGGGCGACGGCGGCCGGGTATCTGATCTTTGGGCGATCGCTCGTCTCGTACGGTCCCGGCCTCGTCGTCGAAGACTACACCGGGATGACGCAAGCGCAGGCGCAACAGGCGGTCGTCAACGCGGGCTTACGAACGCGCTTTACAAAAAGCGCGAGCGAGACGGTGCCGCCCGATCACGTCATTCGGCAGTCGCCACCGGCCGGCAGCAAAGTAGAGAAGAATCAAGTCGTCGAGCTGGTTATCAGCAACGGGAAGCCCTTACTCGGGCTCGACGACGTGCGTGGTTACAGCGCAAGCGATGCGGCCCGCACGCTGCAGCAAGCCGGCTTTGCCGTAACGCTGGTTCGTCGCTTTGATAACACGATTAAGGATAACGTGATCGACCAGATGCCTAAACCGGGCGCCAAGGTCCCCGAACACAGTCGCGTTACGTTAGTCGTCTCCGACGGTCCCGCGCCGGTCGTCGTTCCCGACTTCGTGGGCATGGCCGTGGACAAGGCGCAGGCCAAGGCAGCTGCACTCGGCCTTACGCTGGATACGAGTCAGACCGTCGCCGGCAATCCGGCGAATACCGTCGCGTCGCAGAGCGTCGCAGCGGGGACGAAGGTAGACAAGAACGGAACCGTTCGCGTCATCGTCAATAGCGGTATCTCGGTCAACGCCTCGCCGGCGCAGGGCGGCTCGATGGCCGCCTTGCCCAACGTCGTGAGCCTCGGTTACGCGGCCGCCCAGGCGGCCCTAAACCAAGCGGGTTTTCAATCGTCAACGCGCTACGTCGTGCAGACCACGAACAACGGCACGATCGTGGCGCAGGAGCCGCAGCCGGGACAGAGCCCGCAGGGAGCGACGGTTACGATCACACTCTCGGTCTCCGGGGAGGTTCCCGACACCGACGGCATGACGAAAGCCGACGCGGTCAAGACGCTCTCGGATGACGGTTATGGGGTTGCGAAGTGGGAGTACACGACCAGCCAAGGCGCGGGCGGCAAAGTGGTCGGAACTACACCCATGGCCGGTACCGCGCTCGCGCCGGGCTCGTCGGTCAGCGTTACCGTCAACGGAACACCGCCGCCGTAAAACCGCTGCGAATTCTCGGCGTCGACCCCGCCCTGCGCACCACCGGCTACGGCGCGATCGAGCGCCGAAATGGTAGCGTTCGTTTGATCGAAGCCGGCGTCGTCGTTCCGAGTGCGAGCGGTACGCTCGAGCAGCGCTTACACGAGCTTTATCAGGGAATCTCTGAAGTGATCGCGCAAGTCGAGCCAGGGTCAATCGTCATTGAGGAGCTTTATTCGAGCTATAAGAACCCGCGTGCCGCGCTCTTGATGGGGCACGCGCGCGGCGTCCTCTGTTTGGCCGGCGCGCAGGCCGGCGTCGCGGTACACACGCTCGGCCACGCCCGGGTGAAGCGCGCGTTGGTGGGCTCGGGCAGCGCCCGCAAGGACCAGATCAATGCGATGGTAACCACGCTGCTTCGACTGCGGCAGCCTCCGCGGCCCCACGACGTCTCCGACGCACTCGCGCTCGCGCTCGCCTTTTTGAATCTCGTCGACCGTGTTCTCTAGAATCTCGGGGGCGCTGCTCGAGCGAAACGGAGAGACGGCCACGCTCGAGGCCGGCGGGCTCGGCTACGAGATCGTGCTGCCACCGTGCATCGCCGAGAAGATACCGGGCAAGCCCGGCGAGCGCGTTACTCTGGAGATCTATTCCGTCGTCAATCTCGAGGGAAATAGCGGGCGCTTCACCTTTTACGGATTCACCAATGCCATCGAACGCGAGTTTTTCGAGGCCTTGCTAACGGTCGCCTCGATCGGACCGCGCTCGGCCGCTCGAGCCTTTTCGCTGCCGATGTCGACGATTGCCGACGCAATCGATCGGGGCGATCACGCGCTGTTGAAGACGCTGCCCGGAATCGGACAGCAAAAAGCGCGCGACATCGTCGCAAAACTGCAGGGCAAGGTTACAAAGTTCTTGCTCATCCGCGACGCGCCGCCCGCGGCGCCGGCTGCGATCCCGGGCTTTGCCGACGAAGCGCTTGCGGTCTTGATTCAGCTCGGCTACAAGCGCAGCGAGGGCGAGGCAATGATTCGCCAGACGCTCGAACGCGAGCCGAAGCTCGATGAGGCTGAGCGGCTCTTAGCGGAGATATATCGCTCCAAGCCGCCGAAGGACGCGTCATGAGCGAGCCGAGTGCCCGCAAACGGCTCTTGGGTCCGTCGGATGCCGCGGCGGATCTCCCCGAATCGGAGGTTCGCGAACGGGTCCTCGATCCTACGGATACCATAGAAGACGAGATCCTCGGCGCTAGCCTGCGGCCCAGATCCTTCCACGAGTACGTTGGGCAGGATCGTATTGTCGAAAATTTGCGCATCGCGATCGACGCCGCGCGCGGGCGCGACGAGCCGCTCGAGCACGTGTTGTTTTACGGGCCGCCCGGTCTTGGCAAGACGACGCTGGCGGGCTTGATCGCGCGCGAACTTGGCGCGAACTTCCGTCCGACCAGCGGGCCGACGCTCGAGAAGCCGAAGGATCTCGTTGGAATTCTGACGTCGCTGGAGCATGGCGACGTCTTTTTCGTCGACGAGGTGCATCGCCTCGGACGCGTCGTCGAGGAGTTTCTCTATCCGGCGATGGAGGATTTTCAGATAGACTTCGTCGTCGATCGAGGCGCGTACGCCAAGACCCTCAAGCTGCCGTTGAAGCGGTTCACGCTCGTCGGCGCGACGACGCGCGCCGGCATGCTGACCGCGCCGCTGCGCGAGCGCTTCGGCATCGTGCACCATCTCGACTACTATGCGGTGCCGGAACTCGAGCGAATCGTCATGCGATCGGCTAGCGTCCTCAACGTGCCGATCGACGGCGATGCCGCAGCGACGATCGCCGCTCGCAGCCGTGGAACGCCGCGCGTCGCGAATCGACTCCTGCGGCGCGTGCGCGACTTCGCGGAGGTGCGCGCCGATGGCCGCATCACGGCCGGAGTCGCCGACGACGCGTTGCGGCGCGAGGGTGTCGATGCGGTCGGCTTGGATCGCCTCGACCGCGCCTTTCTCGAGACGTTGATTCGGCAGTACCGGGGCGGCCCGGCGGGAATTGCGGCGATTGCGGCATCGCTCACTGAGGACGCAGAGACACTCGAGGACGTCGTGGAGCCGTATCTGCTTAAGGCGGGCTTCATCATGCGGACCGCGAGCGGACGGCGTGCGACCGCGGCCGCCTATGCGCATCTGGGAATTGCAGGCGCGGCGCCTGCACAGGATCGCCTCCTCTAACCGGTGCGACCTACTTCGATGCGCCGCGCGACGTTTCTGATGGTGGCCGCCGCGCCGCTCGTCTTCCCGCGCGCGGTGCGCGCCCAAGCCGACGTGGACCCGGCGACGAATTCGGCGCGACCGGCTTTGCGCGTGTTATTGGGAGCCGGCGTCGCATCACCCGCGACTCCGGGAACCTTCAGCTTTGCGGGGCGGCTCTATCGCGGCAGCTTTGCACGTCTGGCCGACGGGCAGATCCTCAACACCGTCGATCTGGAAGAGTACCTCTACAGCGTCGTTCCGACCGAGATGCCTACCGGCTGGCCGGCCGCAGCGCTGGCCGCGCAGGCGATCTGCGGCAGAACGTACGTGCTGCAGCGCAGCGATCCGCGCCGCGCATACGATCTCGTTCCTTCGGAGTTGGATCAGGTCTATCGCGGCATTCAGAGCGAGTCGCCGGCGGCGACGGCGGCCGTGGATGCCACCGCCGGACGCGTGCTTCGCTACGGCGGGGCATTTGCGCACGTCGCCTATTCATCGTGTTGCGGCGGACACACCGAGGGCGCCGCCGATGCCTGGGGGAGCCTGTCCAGCCCCTATCTTGCGGGGGTCGTCTGCACGTCGTGCACGGCATCACCTAACTACCGATGGAGCGTTTCGTTCGCCCTCAACGATATTGCGGCACCGTTTGCGAGCTCGCTGGCGGGACTCGGCGACCTCGAAGATCTCGAAATTGTGAGCCGCGATTCAAGCGGCCGCGTTCGGGCGTTTGGGCTGCGAGCGCGTGGCGGCAGCATCACCGTGCAAGGCGGAGCATTTCGCCGCGCCGTCGGCGCGCGTGCGCTGCGCAGCCTGTTGATCACGAGCCTGCAGCGTTCGCCCGACGGTCAAACGCTTTCGATGCAAGGCGGCGGGCTCGGCCACGGCGTCGGATTGTGTCAATGGGGCGCGCGCGGAATGGCGGACGACGGGGCAACCGCGCAATCCATCCTCGCCTACTATCTTCCGGGGACGGTCATCGACGCTCTTGGTCGATGAGCGGCTTGCCGCGGCATACGAGTACGAGTTACCGAGCGAGCTGATCGCGCAGCATCCCGCGGCGCGACGCGACGAGAGTCGCCTGATGGTACTTAATTCAAACGAACTGCGCGATCATCTGTTTCGCGATCTGCCGGGGCTTTTGCGCCCCGGTGACGTGCTCGTGCTCAACGAAACCCGCGTGATCGCGGCGCGTCTCTTTGGGAGGCGCGAACGCAGCCATGCCGGCGTCGAGTTGCTCTTGCTCCATCCCGCGGGCTCGATGCACTACGACGAGCGCGCGCTGCGCTGGGTCGCATTAGCGCGGCCGGCGCGGCGACTGCGCGCCGGCGATCGCATGACCTTCGGCGGTTTCGGCACGGCCGTGGTTACCGAAGTGTTGGCTGAGGGTCAGCGAGAGATCGAGCTTTCGCTGCCCGGATCGTTGCCGGAGTTTCTCGAGCGAGCGGGGCGAACGCCGCTGCCGCCCTACATCCGCACCGATTCGCCCGAGGCGGCTACGCGATATCAGACGGTCTTCGCGCGCGTTCCAGGGAGCGTTGCGGCGCCGACCGCCTCGCTGCACTTCACGCCGGAACTACTCGCGGAGTTAGAAGCGCGGGGCGTCGAGATCGCTCGGCTCGCGCTCAACGTCGGTCTGGGAACGTTCCGGCCGATGGGTAGAGAACGACTCGACGAGCACGTTATGCACTCCGAGGGATACAATATCGACTCAAAGGCCGCCGCCATCATCGAGCGAGCCGGACGCGAAGGCCGGCGAATCGTTGCGGCCGGCACGACGGTCGTACGGGCGCTCGAAGGAAACGTTCGCAGCTACGGACGGCTGCAGGCGGGCGAGCACGTCACGGATCTCTTCATTCGTCCGGGTTTTCGGTTTCGGGTCGTAAACGCGATGATCACGAACTTTCACCTGCCGCGCTCGACGCTGCTCGTACTCGTCAGTGCCTTCGCCGGGCGGGAACGCATTTTGAGTGCCTATCGCGACGCGATCGCGCGCAAGTACCGGTTCTACTCGTTCGGCGACGCAATGTTATTAGAGATGCGACACTAACACCGTGCGGTACGTCACG
>JBAPZS010000114.1:0-3438 GCA_049285355.1 Candidatus Cybelea sp.
ACCCCGGCAAGAGCGGCAGCGTTCCGCCGGCGAGGTCGAAGAGATCCCAAACCGGGGTCGGCAAGCCCTCGGCCGCGAGCAGCTTCTTGGTAAGATGCTTGTCCATCGAAAGAGCGGACGCTTCCAGCCCGCTTCCGGTGTAGGGTATCGAGAGATACTCGAGCAGCGCTTGCACGTGCCCGTCCTCACCGCCGGGACCGTGCAGCGCGATGAACACGACGTCGGGTTTCTGTTGGCGCAAAGCATCGACGAATCGCTCGTCGTAATCGAGCGATCGTGCTTCGTAGCCCAGAGAATGCAAGGCACGCAAGACTTCGGAGCCCGACTGAATCGAGATCTCGCGCTCGCCGCTGCTGCCGCCCATCACTACGGCGACGTTAGGCTTGGAACCGCCGTTACGTTGCATCGATAAAGACTCCAACCAGATGCACTTCCAAAATCAACTCGATACCGTGGCGTTCGAGGACCGCGCGCCGAACGCGCGCGAGCAGCGTGGCGACGTCACGGGCCGTCGCTCCGCCGACGTTGTTGATAAAGTTCGCGTGCAGCGCCGAGACTTCCGCGCCGCCTTCTCGCCACCCCTTGGCGCCGGCCGATTCGATGAGTTGCGCCGCCTTTCCACCGTCGGGGTTTCGAAAGCAAGATCCGGCGTTGGGAAGGGCGACGGGCTGGGTTTGTTTGCGCCGTACCAGTCGCGTCTGCATCTCTTCGCGGACGCCGCGCGAATCGGCGCGGGCGAATGCCAGCGTCACGCGCGAGACGACGACGTCCGGCTCGAGCGTCGCATGGCGGTAGAGATAACGCACGCTGACCGAGTGGGGCTCGGGCCGGCTCGGCGACTGTACCCACACGTGACGAACGAAGTCGCCCATCTCGCGGTCCGTGCCGGCATTCATGCGCAGCGAACCGCCGACGGTTCCCGGAATCCCAGCAAGCGAACCGATTCCGGCGGCGCCGGCCGACGCCGCCTTGGCGGTAACGAGCGCCATTGCGGCCGAGGCACCGGCCTCGACGACGACGGCCGTCTCATCGGGCCGAACGGCAACGGCGGCGAACTCTCCGGCAAGCCGCAGCACGATGCCGCGCACACCGCCGTCGCCAACGAGCACGTTGCTTCCGCCGCCCACGATCCACCACGGCAGCTTGCGACGCAAGCTGAGGCGCATGAGCTCGGCAAGCTCTGCCTCGCTTGTGACCGTGACGAAGGCATCGGCCGGTCCGCCGATCTTCCACGACGTGTACGGTGCGAGCGGAGCGTCGAAGAGCGCCCGCTCACCAAAGATCGCCCGCAGCGCCTCCCGATCTCGCTCGTCGAGAAGGTTCTGCAAGGCGCGTTGCGTCGTGATGCTCATCCGCGCGCCGAGGCCGCGAGGCGGCCGGCCACGTCGGTAATGTTCCCGGCGCCGAGCATAAGGACCATTGCCCCTACCGGAGCCTCTGCGAGGATTCGCGCCTCCAGCTCTTCGACGGAGTTCACATAGTTGACGCGCGCACCGTTGGTCGCAAGGGACTCCCCGATGGAGCGTTCGCTCACCCCGGGGATCGCCGGCTCCGAGGCCGCGTAGACCGGCGTGAGATAGATGCGATCGGCGCCACGCAGCGCGTCGGCAAACTCCGCCGCGAGATACGCGGTGCGAGTATAGCGATGCGGCTGAAAAGCCACGACGAGAGCGCCGCGATGATAGTGCCGCGCCGCCGCAATCGTGGCGCGCACGGCCGTGGGATGATGCGCGTAGTCGTCGACGATCGTCACGCGTTCGTTCGAGATCAAGATGTCGAAACGGCGGCGAACCCCGCGAAAGGCCCGAAGCGCCGCCGCGACCGGCTCGAAGCGCAGTCCCATGGCGCAGCCCACCGCCAATGCGGCCAGCGCGTTCTGAACGTTCATTGCGCCCGGCACTCGCAGTTCGATCTGGCCCAGCGTCTTATCGCCGTCGAGCACGTCGAACTTCGAGCCAAAGTCCTCGAACCGCACGTTGCGCGCTCGAATCCGCGCGAACTCGCCGAGACCGAACGTTACGATAGGGGCTCGCAGCTCGTGATCGGTAAGCGAGGCGGAAAGCGGATTGTCGACGCCGATTAGCGCGAGGCCGTCCTCGGGAAGCTTCGCGAGAAACTCGCCGAAGGCGCGTACGAGTCCCGGGAGCTCGTCATCGCTCGTCAAGTGATCGTTCTCGATGTTGGTAACGATCGCGATCGCCGGCTCGAGCAGGGCAAACGAACCATCCGATTCGTCAGCCTCCGTTATGAACCAGGGCGAGGTTCCCTCGCAGGCGTTCGTCCCCAGCAAGACGTCGATGCCGCCAAGCGCCAAACCCGCATCGATCCCGCCGCCGCGCAAGACGGCATGCGCCATCGCCGTAGTCGTCGTCTTGCCATGCGTACCGCATACGGCGATCCCCCGTCGTCCATGCAGGAGGCGCGCGAGCATCTCGCCGCGGTGCAGCACCGGTATTCCCGCGCGTACCGCCGCGGCGTACTCCGGATTATTCCGATCGATTGCCGAGCTTACGACTACGACGTCCGCGCCGCGAACGTTCTGAGGGGCGTGTCCGATGGTGACCCGCACGCCTTCCCGAATCAGGCTTTCGATCAGCGGCGTAACGCCGACGTCCGACCCGGTAACCGCGACGTTACGCGCCCGCAGAATGCGCGCGATCGCGCTCATGCCGATACCGCCGACCCCGACGAAGTGGTAGGTCACGATGCGTCATTTCCGCAGACCAGGGCATCGATCCGGGCAAGAATCCGCTGCAGCGGATCGTCGCCGCCGCGCTTGCGTGCGTTGGCCTCCAGCGCGGCGAGACGCGCCGGGGCGACGGCTTGCGCGAGCACCTCGGGTAATCTCCCCGCTTCTAGCTCCTGGTCGGTAATCACCAGTGCCGCGCCCGCGGCCTCGACGCGCGCCGCGTTTGCCGCCTGATGTGCGTCGGTCGCGAACGGGTAGGGAACCAAGATAGCCGGCTTTGCCAGCGCGGCTAGTTCACCTAGCGTCGACGCACCCGCGCGCGCTAAGACGAGATCGGCAACGGCATACGCGTCGGCGATATCGTCGAGATAGGCCCGCGCGACGAACGCCGGCGTGCCGGCCGCCGGCACAGCCGCGCAGACATCGGCGAAGTCGCGCTCGCCGGTGAGCGCAAGCACCTGCCAGTTTTGCGGCAACCCATTACTTCGCAACGCGCTCACTAACGCGTGGTTGATGGCATGCGCGCCCTGGCTTCCACCAAGCGCAAGGAGCGTCGGCTTCGAGGGATCGAGCTTCAGACGCGCCGCCGCCTCCTCTCGCGGAGGCAGAGCGCGCAGCGAGGCGCGAACGGGGATGCCGGTGGGCCGGCATTTTTCACGAGACGGGGGCGCAAATCCGGCGCATTCGCCCCAAATCTCGTCGACCATCGGCGCGAGCAAACGGGCGGTGACGCCGGGCGAGGCGTTGGG
>JBAPZS010000115.1:0-1648 GCA_049285355.1 Candidatus Cybelea sp.
GCTGGTAGAGCATTACGCTGGCAGCGTAAGGGTCAGGAGTTCGAGTCTCCTTGCCTCCACCAAAGAACGCTTGTTTTTACGAGCGTTTTTCGCTGTCGCGGGCATGACTGTGGCCATTTCGTGGCCGTCGCCTGAAAAGTCGGGCGCGGAATCACCGTTCCCGGCGGCCGCCGAGATACGCTCCAACCGCTTGCCCAACCCGCTGAGAGCCGCGCGTTGCGCATCCGCAAACAAGTGCGCGTAGATCGATAGGGTGACACTTGGGTCCGTGTGACCCAAGACGGACGCAGCGGTGCGCGCATCGGTGCGGCAACCGACGATAAGGTGCGAAGCGGCGGTATGGCGAGTATCGTGCAGGCGCGTTGTAGAGATCAGCGCCGTCTTGGCAAGCTTCCCAAAAGCCTTCGTCGCGAGACACGGCATCGACGCGCCGAGGGGTGGTGCATTCGCGCAGCGCCAACCATGTGGGTCTAGCGCCTGCCCGCGTTGGTCTGAGCGTTAGCCCGCTCGGCTCGGCTTGGCTGCTCCGGCGGGGCTGAGCCCCGCCCCGCCGAAACGGCACCAAGCCCCGTGACCGTTCACGGTGCGAGGAGCGGACCAACCAATGAGGAGTCGAGATTTGAGCCGCTACGCGCTAACGAGTTGCGTGGCTGCCGCATTGCTCGCAGGCTGCGGCGGATCGCAGCCGGCGATCGGCGCGCCGAACGCGATGCCGCAGGTCGCAGCGGTCCCTGTGAGCCCAGCCTGCGCGGAGACCTGGACAGGCCACGCGCGATGCGGCGTCATCGTCCAATCCGCGAGCGTTCACGCGGGTAGTCCGGCAGGTTGGGCACCATCGCAGCTACAGTCCGCGTATAACCTTCCTTCGTCTAGCAAAGGGAAGGGACAAATCGTTGCAGTGGTTGACGCATACGACAATCCAAGCGCCGGATCGGACCTGGCCGAGTATCGTTCAACGTTCGGGCTGTCTAAGGCAAGGTTCACGAAGTACAACCAAGATGGGCAGACGAAGAACTATCCGGAGAAGAACGCAAGCTGGGGAATCGAAATCGACGAAGACGTGGAGATGGTTTCAGCCAGCTGCCCGGACTGTACGATCTATCTCGTTGAGGCTAACTCCGACAGTTGGAGCGACCTTGAGACGGCTGAAGCTGAGGCCGTTACATTAGGCGCACACATTATCAGCAACAGCTTCACCGGTTCGGGTGCGAATCAAAGCTATTTCGATGCGCAAGGTGTCACGTATCTCGCGAGCACCGACGGTGGTATGGAAGACCCGGCAGACTTCGATAGCGTCGTTGCTGTGGGCGGAACCATTTTAACACAAGGTGGTGGAGGTAAGCGAGGTTGGACTGAAGCGGTCTGGGACGGATCAACGGGAGCCTGCTCCGAGCAGCCAAAACCAGCGTGGCAACACGACAAAGCGTGCGCGTACCGGCTTGGTAATGACGTTTCAGCAGTGGCATATGATGTAGCAGCATATGACAGTTACAGCTACGGCGGATGGCTTACCGTTGCGGGAACCGTGGTGGCGACACCGTTCCTGGCTGGAGTATTTGCCCTCGCCGGCGATGCCACAAAGCAAGACGGCGGCAAAACCTTCTGGAAAAGGACACACCGCAAATATCTCTATCGCGTTGAATACAAG